>JBGTCB010000079.1:0-6903 GCA_041748995.1 Saprospiraceae bacterium
TGAGGTGCATCCCAGACGATGTCACCGGTCTTTTGATCAAGCGTCAGTTGGTTATTAGACCCTGGTGTTACCTGATCGGGAAACCTATAATTTGGTACTTCATTACCGATATCCTGGAATGGCACGATAAGCTCATAGGACAAACTATCACCATCTGGGTCGTAGGCGTTGGGGTTGTGTCTAAACGGTTGGCCAACGCAGGCGTAATCAATTGGAGGTTGCAGGAGAATTGCAGAACTATTGGAACCCTGAAATTGGCTGCTCAAAAAGGTAAAAGTCGTGAAAATATGAAATTGGATACGGATGGAATGGGGGTAGTCAATATTTAGAATATTGCCAATCCGGTTCGGGTCCGTAAAGAACATGGTGTACGTCCCTCGTCCGGGATAGGTATGGGTGGTGACGTAAAAATTGCGTTTGACGTCATTAGGCAACTGATCCCCCTGACCATTAACCCGACCTATCAATGATGAGGAGCCGTCACCCCAAAAGATTTCAAGAGTATCCCGGTCTGCTTGAAAACTACTGGTTTTGGTATAAGTCGTGATCGTGACCCTGATGGTCAGGTCATCTATTTGTTCATAGGTGATTTCTCCCGCGCGGTTGTGGGTGGCATGAACCGTAGATGATGCCAGGATGAATAAAAAGAATATGAAAATTCGGACGATCGGGAGGTTAATATGCCGCATGTCTTGTCACCCTTTAATTTATTTAAACGTATCTATCGGTTTTTCGTTTGTAATTCGGATAGACATTCTTCCAGTGCATCTCGCCAGGGGCGTATTTCCTGATCAAATGTTTGCTTGAATTTACTAAGATTTAATTTACTAAATCGTGGTCTGACTGCTGCCGTAGGGAATTCCCTGCTCGAAATGGGATTGATTTGGCAATTTAGTTGGCTGAAATGCACCACAAAGCTCGCGATTTCCGCCCAGTTGGTCATACCTTCATTACTAAAATTGTAAACTCCCGAAACCTTGCTCCACTGATCCCGGTCTCTCATTTGATCAATGATTTTGAGGATGCCTAATGCCAGATCACGGGCATAAGTGGGGGCTCCCAACTGATCCCGGACCACATTGAGTTGATTGCGATCACTGGCCAACCTCAGGATGGTTTTGGGAAAGTTCTTTCCAAAAGTTGAGTATAGCCATGATGTCCGGAAGATCAGAGGAAATTGATGATGTGCCTGCAATAGTTTCTCACCCTTGAGTTTTGATTTGGCATAGACACTTTTAGGATGCAGTGGATCGGTTTCGAGAAGTGGTCTTCTCAAATGGTTATGGTAGACGTAGTCACTGGAAAAGTGGATCATCGGTATGCTTAAGTCATTGGTGATGCTAGCCAGGTTTTTTACTGCTTCAGCATTCACCTCATAAGCTTGCTTAGCTTGACTTTCAGCCTGATCAACGTCGGTATAGGCCGCACAATTAATAAGGATAGCCGGTTGTAGTCTTCTGATTTGATGCCCAGCATCGGTAGCACATATATTCACCATGGCTTTAGTCCAAAAAATAAATTCATCCTTTTTGGTTTCTTTTGCGATTCGCACAAACTCCTGTCCGAGCTGCCCGGATGCACCTGTCACCAATATTTTACCGGTCATTTAGAAAGCCATTTTCGATGGTCTCCAAATCCCGGTAGTTGCAGGTCGCGATCCGATACCTGTACATTTTTCAGATCAAATTTCCAGTCGATATTTAATTTCGGGTCGTCAAACCTGATGCCGCCTTCATGCTCTCTTGCATAGATATTGCTGCATTTGTAGGAGAAGATTACCTCATCAGAGAGACAAACATAGCCGTGGGCAAATCCCTGGGGGATATAAAATTGCCGTTTGTTTTCAGCACTGAGGATAACCGAATGATGCTGACCGAATGTAGGAGATTCGGGCCGGATATCGACGGCAACATCCAATATATTACCCTTCACGATGCGCACCAGTTTTGATTGTCCATAAGGGGGTAATTGATAATGGAGACCGCGTAATACCCCGAGGCTTGACAATGCCTCATTGTCCTGAACAAATTGGCAATCTATGCCTGCCGCGTGATATCGAGATGTCTGGTAACTCTCGAAAAAATATCCGCGACTGTCATGCCAGACATCGGGCTCAATGATCACCAGACCATCGATGTGTGTCTTGATCACCTTCATATTTTATTTTTCTCTGAAATGGATGGAAATCGGTACCCCGCAAAAGTCAAAGTTTTTTCTCAATTGATTTTCCAGATAATTTCTATAACTACTATTGACAAAATCGGGATAGTTACAGAAAAATGCAAAGGAGGGCGTCCTTGTCGGCAGTTGACTGACATATTTTATTTTGATGAATTTGCCCCGGTGAGCCGGAGGATGAAAGTTTTCAATAGCTTTCAACATGATTTCATTCAGTTCTGAAGTACGGATCCTGGTTTTTCTCTTCTCAAAGATTTCGAGTGCCAATTCCATAACTTTAAAGATTCGTTGCTTTTCTAAGGCGGATACAAATACCACGGGTACATCATTAAATGGTGCCAATCTCGCTAAAATCTCCCGCTCCATATCCCGAGCCGAATTTGTCTCCTTGTCATCGACCAGATCCCATTTGTTCACTGCAATGACAATACCTTTTTTTCGTTTGACAGCCAGTTGATATATCTGAAGATCCTGCGATTCTATACCCGTAGTAGCATCAATCATGATGATACAAACATCAGATTCCTCGACAGCCCGGATTGCCCGGATAGTCGAATAAAATTCAAGATCTTCGTGGACCTTAGCTTTCTTCCTCAGACCAGCAGTATCAATCAGGTAAAATGTCCGGTTGAATTTGGTGTATTTGCTATGAATACTATCACGGGTAGTACCTGCGATCTCTGTGACGATATTACGTTCTTCCCCTAGAAGTGCATTCGTCAGAGATGACTTACCTACATTCGGTTGACCGATGATCGCAATTTTCGGTAGGTCAGTATCCAGTTCCCCTTCGGATTTGTCAAGACTTTCAACCAGAGCATCCAGCAGTTCTCCAGTACCACTTCCAGTGATCGATGAAAGGAAATGTGTCTCCTCAAATCCAAGGCTCCAGAATTCATTAGCTTCCAACTGTCGTACATGATTATCTACCTTGTTAACCACCAGCAGGACGGTTTTTTTATTTTTTCTTAGCATATTAGCTACCTCTTCGTCCAGGTCCGTGATACCGGTTGTGACATCGACCATAAAGAGAATAGCCGATGCCTCATCAATTGCAATTTTAACCTGCCGCCGGATAGCGCTCTCAAAAACATCATCCGAGCCGTGAACGAAACCTCCGGTATCGATGACGGTAAAACTCACTCCATTCCAGTCACTGGTACCATACTGACGATCACGGGTGACACCCGATATGTTATCAATAATTGCATCCTGATGACCAATCAGACGGTTATATAGGGTCGATTTTCCCACATTGGGTCTTCCAACAATTGCCACGATATTACTCATAATTCTGCTAGTGTAGGTGGCTCTAAAATCGGGATTTTAACTGACGCACCTATATTACTGATTGTATCCTAATTTTTCCAAAAGACGGTCGTTATTTCTCCAGTCTTCGCGCACCTTTACATGAAGCTGTAAAAATACTTTCTTTTCGAGAAAGCTTTCCATCTTCTGTCGTGAGTCGATACCCAGTTGTTTAATGGCAGATCCACCTTTGCCGATGATGATGGATTGCTGAGACTTCCGGCTGACAAATATCAATGCTTCAATACGAATGATATTCTCTTCTTCCTTAAAAGATTCAATCGTCACCTCACAGGAATAAGGTATTTCTTCCCGGTACAATAAGAAGATATTCTCACGGATGATTTCGCTGACAAAAAATCGCTGAGAACGATCACTGAGTTGATCTGTCGGAAAATAGGCTGGGCCTTCCGGAAGAAATTGGATGATCTGATCAAATAGTGCCTGGGTATTTTCCAACTTTAATGCAGAGATCGTAAAAACAAGCGCATTAGGAAGAAGCTGGCTGTAGGTATTCTTCAGGTTTTCCAGTTCGGTGGCCGGTATCAGGTCTATTTTATTAATCACCAAAATGACTGGGCAAGCCATATTATTCAGCTTCTGAATCAGGACATGATCTGCCGTATATTTATCAGCCTGATCTACGACCAGTAGCATGACATCTGCATCCTCAAATGTAGTGAAGACATAGCGGTTCATTTTTTCATGCATCTTGTATGAGGGGTCATGCACAAATCCGGGTGTATCAGAAAAAACCAGCTGGTAGTTTTCACCGTTTACTATGCCGAGTAAACGATGACGTGTAGTTTGCGGTTTGTAGGTGATAATCGACATACGCTCACCTACCAATGCATTCATCAGGGTAGACTTTCCTACATTAGGTCTACCAATAATATTAACAAAACCAGACTTAAACATAAGAGCACCTCTATTTACCTCTGAATGAGTAAAAATCTAATAAGATGCAAGCCAGAACAAGGCTGGAGGAAGAAAGATAGCCGTAGCTATCTGACTGACCCGTCTGCCAGGGCTTGCCGGGCAGGCTTGTCTGCCATGGCCTGCCAGGCAGGCGATCAACGAAGTAAGGCGTAGCATATTATTGAATAAATGTTCGAAGAAAATTGTTTTTACCATGAACGAGGTTGATAGAGATGACCATAAAGCAAGTTTAGTGAAGACGGCGACTGTGGCGTGGTGACCAGGCTTCGATTTCCAGGATCAGGCCCTTTGGACTGTATGATCTCCAGTTAGGTACTTGTAGATATTTATTCATTTTTACATACGCATCAATCCCGGTCTTATGCATTTCAATGAATACATGATCAAGTAAATTCACCATAAATATATAACCCCCCTCATCAGATACATCCTCAAACCACTCTTCGTAATAACAATCATCAGATCCATGAAAGTTCAATACATGATCCATAATCAAAATGTACCGGTTGATGCCTTCATGGGTCAGTCTATCGATTAGATTTTGTTTCAGAAAAAGAATATCGTTTGACAGACAGTCATTCCATTCTCCCAGCAGCTCGATAATTGCAATCTGATCGTCATAATCAGCATATATTATTTTGGCATAAAGCGTCGCCGACCCAAACTCATCCCATTGAGGATGAATGTAGTAGTTGTACACCCGATTGCTAAACTTAAACTCATCATAGATCCGACCGTAATGTGGCGATCTGGAATCTTCTGAAGAGATGTAGCTGTCTCTCCAATGATGATGTGGCTCTATATCATGCATTCCCCTTCTATTGTCTTTTTAGTATCCCTGTTAACTCAGGATTAAATCCTATTCCAACAGACTTCGCAAAGATCACTAAAGTCTTGTTGCCTCTCAATCCCTGCCAGAGACATTTCTTAAGATAGTTTTAATTACTGTATTTTGCCTGAGTTTCTTTACCTCGATTGAACTACCATTGTTAAACCGATGTTGCATTTCAGCAGGAAAAAAATTGTAGTTACCGGACCCGAATGCAGTGGTAAGACCACTTTGGCCGGGAAACTCTCTGCCGTGATGAAGGGTGTTTACATTCCTGAGGTTGCCAGATCTTTACTCACCCTGACGAACAACCAATATTTGCTGAAAGATTTATTGACGATTGCCGAATATCAAAGTGCGCTTGAACAGGCGGTTGAAGGTTGTGGTCATGGTTGGATCTTTTGCGATACCTCAATGTTGGTTATAAAAATCTGGTCGGAATATCGATTTAAGGAGGTCGATCCATTAATCGAGGGGTATTTTCAAAATTCATCTGCCGATCTGTGGCTTCTCTGTGAACCCCTCACCGAGTGGCATCCCGATATTTTACGGGGTAATGAGCAAAATCGTGGCCAACTCTTCAAACTTTACCATGACGAATTGGTGCTAGCCGGCAAAGACTTTCTGGTGGTACCAAACCTGCCGGTTGATGATCGTTTGGACTGGGTATATTCCGAACTGCAGAACCTGAAATTTTTATAACTTTGTCAAGTTATTACTCGAATTGGGGTGCCTTGATACGGAAGTATCATAAATAAAGGCTGAGATCATACCCAGAGCTGAATGCTGACAACTTAATTGGTTAGTCAGTTAGAGCCGGAACCTGCCCAGATAATGCTGGGAAGGGACAATGAACCCATTAGAGTCATTTTTTTACCAGCCATTTGGGCAATAAAGTAAAAACAAATGATTCGTTATTTATCCTTCATTCTCTTTCTTTTGATGGGTCAGGTCACTATATATGCCCAGGCTTCTTTTGAAGGTAAAGTGAAAGATGCAAATGGGAATGCCATTCCAGGCGCCCATGTATCGATCCAAAGAATGGTCGCCGTGACCGATCTGGATGGTGTATTTCGATTTGAAACTACTATTGAAAATCCCAGTGCTTTACAGATTCGAGCCCTGGGTTACCTGACCACGCATGATACGATAGACCCGTTCACACAGTCAGGGAGGGAGTATATCCTCCTGGAACAAAGCTATGATCTTGATGTCATTAAATTGACAGGGTCATGGATTAAACCGGGACAGCCTTTCACTTATTCCCAACTCAGTAAAGCCGAGATCAGAGTTCAAAATTTTGGTCGGGACATACCTTATCTGCTACAAAATCTACCTTCAACCGTAGTGACGTCAGATGCTGGAACCGGTATCGGATATACCGGTATCCGTATTCGTGGTTCTGACCCCACCCGAATCAATGTAACCTTGGATGGAGTACCCGTTAACGATGCTGAATCCCAGGGAGTCTTTTGGGTCGATCTGCCGGATCTGGCCAGCAACGCAGGGGCTATTCAGGTGCAGAGAGGAGTGGGTACTTCTACAAATGGTGCTGGTGCATTTGGCGGCTCTATAAATATTGCCACCAACGAATTGAATAAAACATTTTATGCCTCAACCAGCAACAGCATCGGCTCCTTTAAAACATG
>JBGTCB010000080.1:0-1851 GCA_041748995.1 Saprospiraceae bacterium
TCAACTTTACTTTGCAAATGCCAAATACTTTCATGAAAGTCTGGTTCGTGCTATGGAGGCAAAAGGACCCAAGCTCAAACATATTATTCTGGATGCTTCCGCGATCAGCGATATTGATTCTACCGGCATGCAGGTTATGGTGGGAATCATTCGTGATTTAATTAAGAAAAACATAACTTTCACCATGGCTGGTTGCATTGGGCCGGTACGCGACTTCATTAAAAAGACTACTATCAAAGATGTGATTGAAACCGGTGAGTCTTTTCTTAACGTCCAGAATGCGATTAATTATTTACAACATAAATACCCATCAGAAACTTAATCCACCTGATAGTAATCCGATCATCAAAAAATCGTATACTCTGGTTAATTAAAACCAGGTAGATCAAATTTAGCTTCCGGACAGTGCTAAAATCAGATAGAGCCGAATTCACATCCGGCTCCATCATGGTGATCAGAGAAATCAGCCAAAATTCTAATGATTCCTGTAAATGGAATTTCTCTCTTAAAAAAAATTAACTCTATTTGCATTCAAAGCAAGAAAAATTAAAATGAAACTTTGATGATCGCCGTCATATATCAAATTGATCTTTGTCATGACCTGAGAGGCTGCTAATCACCAGCCTGCGCTGATAAAGGTCAAATCACTTTTTTTAAAAAGATCGTAGCCGTTCTCATCGTTTCTGACTTTAGGATCCTCAGTAAGTTTGGTTGGACTCAGATATCGGAGATTACAGATGCAATTGGTCTTCGATTGTCCGGGTCACTCCGGACAGGACCTCTCCCGTATGGGCAGTAGTTTTATTTTCAACAAGTAAAATATGACATTCCTCTTCCGAGCTGACCCGGTGATTGATCCCTCGTCTTATAACAAACAAATCACCTTGTGACATGATAAAGGCTTCTTCATCTTGTATTTCAAAAAGCAAACTCCCCTTTAATATGTAAAACAATTCATCTTCATGCTGGTGATTATGCCACGGCAGATCATTGCCCAGGATCCGGGCTACCTTTACATAAACATCGTTTACCTCAGCGACGACCTTGGGTGAAAAATATTCCTGAATATTTTCCAGTACCGACTCCAGATGAATCTTGGATGTTGACATAATAAACGCTTAAAATGAATTTCTTCTGTTTTCGCTTATCGAAATTCTTTCTCAAGATATATAAAAGTACCCATGTCCGGTCCACTAAAATAGCTTACTGCTGGAATAAAGATATTTATGCAATTCGTCATCGGGTTTTGGGTACCTCGCAATTCAACAATTCAACAATCTCGTATTTTCCGTAATCAGTAAATTTTCAACTTCCAGACTTAGGAGGTACAAATTTTCCCTGGCATTATCCAAATCTTTAAGAATACCTGATTTTGTCTCTTTAAATTTATTCTCCATGCAGATAAATAATCTGTGGTAGTACTGGATACCAGTAAACAGGTTTTTAGAAAATTGAAATAAATGCTGCCTATGCTTCGCATTAAGAGAAATCCGGGCCTTATCGATCTCCTTCTTCAAGTAATCTATATAAAGATTGAGCTCCTTAATAAACATATTCGGCCGGTCGATTCTTTCGATAACATTTGTTCTCCCGTAAATATGATCAATCATTAGCTTCAAGCTCACTATTCTCGAGAAATATGCCATGTTGGGACCTGGACAAACTGAAACACCATCGCCTTCAATCCTGGTGTCCAAATTATTGACGAGCAAGGCAGATGAACCCAACCCCGTACATAAGCATGCCTTCTCAACAATTTCATCAAGTCTCCTTAAGTATTCATTTGACGACAGCCCTTCATTGTCCAGTTCTTTTATTTTTATTTTCTGGTATTGACGAGAGGCTGTACAA
>JBGTCB010000081.1:0-5901 GCA_041748995.1 Saprospiraceae bacterium
GTACTAAATTTTTGAACTGCCCCAATCTGGCGTGAAGTTGAGCCCGGGTTATGGTCTTCAATCGATCCAGACTAAATTCTTCCACACAAAAAGATGCCATCGCTGACCCGTAGATCAAAGCTCTTTTGAGGTTTTCAAAGCTCACATCATCGGTCTTTGCAAGATAACCTATAAAGCCTCCCGCAAAGGTATCACCCGCCCCGGTGGGGTCAACGACATCCAGCAAGGGCAGGGCAGGAGCAAAAAACACTTCCTTATCGTGAAACAAGAGGGCACCGTGCTCTCCCTTCTTGATCACCAGATATTTTGGGCCCATTTGAAAAATCTTACCCGCGGCCTTGACAAGAGAATACTCTCCCGAAAGCTGTCGTGCCTCTTCATCATTGATCGTTAGAACATCAACTAATTTTATCGTTTCGAGCAAACTATCCATGGCAATATCCATCCAAAAGTTCATCGTATCCATGGCGATTAACTTTGGTGGTACTTCCATTTGCCGTATAACCTCCATTTGTATTTCCGGAGTCAGATTACCAAGCATCAGATAAGTGCTCCTCCGGTAAGATTCCGGTAACACCGGATTGAAATCAGCAAGTACATTTAAATCTGTGACCAGGGTATCACGCTGATTCATATTATCATGATACTTTCCTGACCAGAAAAATGACTTGGCTCCCTTAATGATTTGTAAACCTTTTGTATCAACACCTCTGCTGTTTAAAGCCTGGATCTCCAGAACCGGCCAGTCATCACCCACGACCGAAACCAGATTTTGATTGTCACAAAAATAAGAGGCAGCCCAGCAGATGTAGGTAGCGGCTCCACCAATTACCTTATCCACTTTGCCATAAGGTGTTTCTATGCTATCAAAGGCAACGGTGCCTACGGTTAGAAGACTCATATAAAATCTTTTAAAAATCCGGCACGAAGATAGAACAATGATCGAACGAACCGAGAATTAGCTGCTGTTTAGTGCTGCTTCTAACTTTCCTTTTGAAATGCCTTTACAGCAACTTTATATAACCACCAACATACCAGACTCACGACTATCAATCCTGGTAAGCTTCCAATGGGATTTTCACCGATAGCAAAAATATCAGTCCTCCCACTGATGGCCACCGGAATTGCCAATATAATACCGATTAATGCTTCTCCTGTAATTAAACCCGATGCCAGTAACAAACCTGTTTGGTCACTTCTCTGACTGGATTCCCGAAAGCGATTACTGTCTGCAGTTTTGTTTCTTTTTTGAAATTGCCTGACTAATAAAGCGATCACCCCACCGACCCATATGGCACTATCTAATTCAAAAGGTAAATATAGTCCGACAGCGATCGCAAGTACGGGCAGACGAAAACTGCCACGTTTCTCCTGATACTTGTCAAGAATAATGATCAGCACACCGATCGCAGCACCGATATAAACCATAGTCCATGGTAAATCACCGGCAAAAACACCGCGGGCCACACTTTCCATCAATGTCGCTTGTGGTGCAGTGAGAGAGTCCGGTCTTTCCGGAGTTGCCGGACCGAATCCATAAGCAGTGTGCAAGAGCTGCAATATTAGAGGGAGCGCGAAAGCGGCGGCAATTACACCTACCATTTGCATAATTTGTTGCCTGTACGGGGTAGAGCCTAAAATATGACCCGCCTTGAGATCTTGCATATTGTCACCGGCTATTGCAGCCGCACAGCAAACCACCGCACCGATCATGATCGCGGCTGCAGGCCCTTTTTCGGCACCGGATCCCATTAAAGCTAGTAAAATCAAAGATGAGCTGAGAATAGTGGCGATAGTCACCCCGGAAATCGGATTATTGGAACTTCCAACCAATCCAGCCATATAGCCCGCTACAGCAGAAAAAAGAAAGCCGGCAATGACCATAATGATCGCCATCAATGCGGTAATGGACGCATTTTCAATCTCACGAAGATAAATCACAAAAATAGGTACGATCATAGCACCGATAGCAATGATTACCCAGGACATAGGAGTATCTTGCTCAGTCCGGAGGGTTCTTGAAAAATCCTTTCCCCCATCTTTCAGTGCCTGAAGTCCATTTTTTAATGCAAATGTGATTGACGATCGCAAACTGATCAGCGCCCAAACGCCCCCGACTACCATAGCACCAACACCCAGATACCGGATTTGAGTACTCCAGATTGATCCTCCTAATGCCGTTGGATCGACTCCATCGGGAACACCATGAATACCAACATAGATTGGTATCGCTATCCACCAACTCATCACTCCTCCAAGGAAAACTAGCGACGCGATATGAAAACCCACAATATACCCGACTGCAATCAGAGCTGGAGATAAGTTAACCCCGGCATATGCATATACTCTGTTTCCGGCAATTGTTGCTGCTTCTGCTGTGCCATGCCAGACTTTCAACCCGGCTTCAAAGAATTTAACCCCAGCACCGATCACCCCTCCCCAAATGAGAAATTTCACCGAATCACCTCCCTTTTCTCCGGTTTTTAAAACCTCTGAAGTTGCAACTCCTTCCGGAAATTTAAGGTCTTGTTCAACAATCAGGGCTTTTCTCAGAGGAATGGTAAATAATACACCCAAGACTCCACCACATAGAGCAATCAACATAGTTTCGAGATAATTGAATTCTGTCCAATATCCCATAAGTACAAGCGCAGGGAAGGTAAAGATTACACCGGCAGCTAAAGATTCACCGGCGCTGGCTGCTGTCTGGACAATATTATTTTCCAGAATATTACTATTCCTGAAAAATTTCAGGATAGCCATCGATAAGACGGCTGCCGGAATACTCGCTGAAACGGTCATCCCTGCAAATAATCCAAGGTATGCATTAGCACCAGCTAAAATCACGGAGAGGAGAGCACCAAGGACAAATGCTCTTAATGTGGTTTCGGGAAGTTTAACGGTAGCAGGGATATGGGGTTGGTGCTCGTTTGCCATCTAGCCTAATTTTTTAAGTATCCAATGAAGATCTTAAAAATAGAAAATGAAACATTACCATCTCCACATAAAAAAAACCGGGAACAAGAACTGTATCTGGTTCACCGGTTTATGCTAAAATCACTCTGCTAGTAAATCTTTATGTCACATTATCTTCATACATCTCTGACTCAAGTAATGTGATATTTTGCCAGACCGAAAAACCTGGCTTCAGTTTGCATAGTTTAAAAATCTCCAAAATCACCACCATCACCTCCTCCATTGTCTCCACCGCGATCAGGTCGCTGTCTTTGATTCTGGTTAATACGATAATTAAAACTCAAAGTAGTCTGTCGAGGTTGTCGCTGAAATTCGGACTCCATATAGAAATTGTCACCAAAAGTTTCATTCCTCCATTTCCTCGTATTCAATATATCACGCATACTGAAGGTTATCGTACCCTTTCTGTTCATGACATCTTTGCTAAGCCCAATATCCAGTCCTGACATAGATTTTCTACGACCCTGGGTTGTATTTTGAGGAGCACGATAATCAAACCTCAACTGAAACTCGGCATCTTTCCAAAATTTCATTTTTGAATTGAGTCGATTATTGTAAGTGAAAGCGTTATTTTCCAGGATCAGGTCACCAATTTGACCCCGTGTTGTTTCACTGTATAGATTGGCACTGAAATCAAGTCTCCACCACTTATTGAAGTCGGCTGAGGTCGTAACCTCTACTCCATATGCGTTTTGAGTTGACAAATTCTCAGGCTGAATGCGAGTGATTCCTTCTCCATCTACCCTTGCAATGCGTTCAATCACCCCGGTCGTATGCCGATAATAAAGGCTGGATCCCAATGTAACGGTAGACCAATACTTCAGATAACCCATTTCATATGAATCGGTAAATTCCGGATCCAGGTTTGGATTACCTCCTCTGATACTACGGGCATTGGAAAAACTGAAGAAGGGGTTCAGAGACCAAAACCGCGGCCGGCTGATCCTTCGGCTGTAGCTCCATTGTAGCGCATTGCCTTTGTTTATTTCATAATTTAAATGCGCGCTGGGAAATAAATTTCCATAAGACCGGTCATTTAACTCATTTGTTTCCAGTAGCTCGGTAATAACCCTTGATTGTTCAGCCCGAAGTCCTCCCTGATATGACCATTTTCCTATTTTATTGGCAAAAATAAAGTATGCAGCAAGGATATCCTCCTGATAGTTAAAATTATTACTCAAAGCAACCAAATTAGTCCAGTTATTTTCTCTCAACTCTTCCACCAGATATTTATTTCCGATGTTGCCAAAAGTTGCTTTGACACCCATTTCGACCTTTTTGTCTTTACTATAAGGATGTACATAGTCAGCCTGCATTAAGATATTGCCATGACTTTCTCTGTTATTTGACCGTTGAGCCAGGATCGGTTCCTCTGTGCGAAAATAGTTTGCATCAAAAGGAGTCTCCAGGTAGTCCGCAGATTCTGTTTCAGCATTGTTTCTATATTGAAATTGGGCGACGAATTTCTGTCCCTCACGGTCAAATTTTCTTTCGTAGTTTAATTCGTACTCGAGATTGTCTTCAACTTCTGTTTCATCCTGGGTCCGTTCGGATATATTCATTAATTGGCGAACGGTATTAAAATCATAGAACTGAATCAGTGCATCACTATAATCATCTCCTACCCGATAGGTAAAAGCTCCTGTCAATATATCTTTTTCGGTGAGGTAAAAGTCCATGCCCCCTCTGAAACTATTGGACAGCCCTCCCCTGGAACTGTTGTGAAATTGTTCCGTATAAGGAATAGGACTATTTTCGTCGTAAAACTCCTGAAAGGTGAATCCTCTCCTTGGTCCTGTACGTTGTCGCAATCCATAATTCAAAAAGTAGTTAATCACTTTTTTCCGTACATTCAATGTTACCCCCAATCCATATGATTCAGGTATACCGACGGATACATCAACGGATCCATTGACTCCGTTCTTTTGGTCTTTTTTCAAAACAATATTGATGATACCTGATGTTCCTTCCGCATCGTACCTTGCAGAGGCATTGGTCACCAGCTCCACTTTCTCAATCATATTGGCTGGTAGTGACTTCAAACCACCTGCATCACCCAGTCCTATCAAACCGGAAGGTTTACCATCAATTAAAATCTGCACGTTTTCGCTTCCCCGCAAAGAGACATTGCCTTCTATATCGACACTCACGGAAGGTATGTTGTCTAAAATCTCCTCGGCGGAACCACCCTTATTAGCCAGGTCTTTCCCAATATTGAAAGTTCGCTTGTCTAAATCAAATTGCACTTCACTTTTCTCGGCGATGACGTTCACTTCCTGTAGCAATTGTGCCGACGGACTGATGCCGATTTTACCCAGGTCGACTATTCGGTGTTCTTTGTCAACAGTGACATCATCGATAAAGATCGCCTGGTAGGAGATAAATTCAACTTTGATAATGTATGATCCAAATGGAACTTCAATTTCAAACTGACCATCCAGTTCGGAAATCCCACCAGTTACAACGGTTGAATCAAGTTTAGTTAAAACAGATATGGTGGCAAAATCCAAAGGCTTTTCTGTGTCCTGATCGACAACGTGGCCGACAATCTTGCCACTACGGAGGTCTTCTCCACTGACGGAAGGACCATTTGAATTTCCAGCGATGATATCTTGCGCTACCAGATTGCTGAAACCCATGAGTAGAAGAAAGATGAATTTGAATGCCTTGTTCATGAAGCGGGTGCTTATTACATTTAATTTAATACCACAAAGATCGGGGGTGAGTCTGAAGGAAATTGATATAGATTTTGAAGAAAATTTGAAGTTTCAAAAAATAGCGATTAAAAATATACATCTATCTGATGTTCATCATAATACGCATAATTAATTTTTATACTATGTAAATCACAAATTTCCTTCACAATGGCTAAACCCAATCCAGACGAATCATTGACTGATCCATTTTTTTCGAACCGGTTAAAGA
>JBGTCB010000082.1:0-13030 GCA_041748995.1 Saprospiraceae bacterium
TGAGGGCACAGACATGGTCACCATCATGGTGAGCATCAAAAATCGATGATGTGCCCGTATTTGCAGCAATTCTGCCTTGTAATAGAAAGTCTAATGCATTATTCCTGTTTAAGTCGTGATAATCCAATATGCAGGCATTCTTTAAAAAGATTGTTAACCTAATTAATTTATACTATGAAAACATTATTGAATTTAACCAGTTCCTCATGCCATTTATGCAATTTGATGCTAATCTGCTGTACTTTGCTGCTGACATGGACAGCCTGTACTGATCCTCCGATAGGGGAAATTTTTACACCTACAGAGATTTTCGATCCGGCCAATGATTATGTAGGCAATTTCGATCTGATGGAAGACGATTGCAATTCAACTCCATACACCATTGAAATCAGTCGATTTGCTTTGATCGGAGATAATGATATAACCATTGGACCGCTGGACAAACCCAGAATTTACATTTCTAATCTGGTGGAGAATGGGAGAAATCCTGTCATCGCCGAATGGGAGGGTACCGCTTTTATTGTCTACGATCAGGACCTCTATGTGGATAATGTTCTTCTAAATGTATCCGGGAGATTGTTCGAACATGACGGTGAGTTGTCCATAAACTACGATGTAGGAGGTGCAACGAGGAATGACCGTTGTTCGGGGAAATTCCGTAAAGTTTAATAAGGCCCACATTAGAACACCCTGGAAATTTATGGCATGAGCGTTTTGAAGGAGATCTTATCGATCGATAAGATCTCCTTTTTTCATTTAACCTCCATGACCAGAATGGTACAATCAGCCTCGTACAAATGGTGCAAATCTCCATTTGCCTTCGTTGCTGGACTATCTGCTTACGAAACAATTGATATTGGGGTTCCTTCCATATATCATGGAGAACTGCTTTCTTAATTGAGAAGGAACCCCAAAGGACTAAGATTATAGTGTAAAATGTTCTTATAATTTAATCCTTTTTTCTCTGGTTGAACCCTATTTTTTTAAAATAACTATAATACTCAGGTGACCTTTCAGGCACTAAAAGCATTAATAAGCACCGTAGTATTCAAAAACACTTATTAAACTCTCAAAATCAATGATTTAATAAAATAGTCCGATACCCGATCGATCCTCATTTCTACGTGTATCCGGGATAGTATTCGACAAGAAACTGCCGCAATATATCAATAAAAATGACCCTAAATATCAGGGCTCCAGTGTGTGATCCCCTGAGTTTTAGTCGTGACAATCCAATATGTTGCCAGGCTCTAAAAAGATTATTAACCTAATTAATTTATACTATGAAAACATTATTGAATTTAACCAGTTCCTCATGCAATTTGATGATTATCTGCTGTACTTTGCTGCTGTCATGGACAGGCTGCACAGATCCTCCACCGCCAATTGATGACGGTGACCTTATATCTACTTTTGATCCGGCCCGTGATTATGTAGGCAATTTCGATCTGATGGAAGACGATTGCAATTCAACTCCATACACCATTGAAATCAGTCGCTTCGCTTTGATCGGAGATAATGATCAAATGAGTGGTCCGCTGGACAAACCCAGAATTTACATTTCTAATTTGGTGGGGAATGGGAGAAATCCTGTCATAGCCGAATGGGATGGTACCGCTTTTATTGTCTATGATCAGGACCTTCATGTCGACAATGTGCAGCTAAAAGTCTCCGCGAGATTGTTCGAGTATGATGGTGAGTTGTCCGTAAACTCCAATGTAAGAGGTCCAGTGGGGAATGCCCATTGTTCGGGGAAATTCCGAAAAGTTTAGTGATAACCGCAATTAGAATACCCTGGAAAATTATGGTATGAGCATTTGCAGGAGATCCTATCGATCGATAGGATCTCCTTTCATTTAAGCTTCATGCCCAAATAGTACAACCCTCGGTACAATTAGTACATATCTCTATTTGCTTTCGTTGCTGAAGGATCTGTTTACGAAATAATTCATATTGGGGTCCTTTCCATATATCCTGGAAAGTCTGTTTTCTTAATTGTCCCATCTCAAAAAGAGCATCTTTGTCAAAGCAGCAAGGGACCACCAGACCGTTCCAGGTGATCACGGCGCTATGCCACATTTTCCAGCATTGATTTAAAATTTTGTGCTTTAACCGGTAAGTGCCATCCGGATTTTTCTGGTATCGGGAATACCGGATACTGTCAGGCATCAATGCATGCCCGTTTTTGTAATCATATAGTTGGGCCGTCTTGATTTTTACCTCATCCACTCCCAGTGATTTAGCAAGGGCAAATAGTCCTGGGATTTCATGTTCGTTAGTTTTGACGACCAGAAACTGAAAAACGACCTGTGGGGTTTTGCTTTTCAGGTCTTTCTTCCATTGAATAATGCGCCGGGTTCCTTCCAGAACGGTAGTGAGATTTCCTTCTTTTCTATAGGATTGATAGGTCTCCTGGGTGGTGCCATCTATTGAAATGATTAACCGGTTTAATCCGGACCTGATGACCCTCTGTGCCACTTCATCACTTAGAAAATGACCATTTGTCGAGGTGATGGTATATAAATTCTTTTGCTTTGCGTAAGTCACCATCTGCAGAAAATCAGGGTTGATAAAAGGTTCACCCTGGAAATATAAAATAAGACTACAGCAGGTCTTTGATACCTGATCGATAGTCTCTTCAAATAAAGAGGTTTTTAGATTGCCGGTTGCACGAGTAAAAGCTCTTAGACCGCTGGGGCACTCAGGACATCGAAGGTTGCAAGCGGTAGTAGGTTCGATGGACAAACTGACCGGATTACCCCAATGGATCGGTTTTTTTAAGGTTTTGCTGATGTAATAGGATACCAATATCTTCGCGGCATTTATTACTTTGGTGGCCGTGAGGGTACGAACAAAGGCAATGCCGTCTTGTATTCTGCTGTTGATCACTGGTATAAATTTAAGGAATACCGTGATTACACGGGACGAATTTTAGACTTTGAAGGTTGATTCTATCATGATTTGGTCCTGGTTTAAGAAGTATTTTAAAGCACCGTCTGAAGATGTCGATGAAAATCAACCCATGAAATTCCTGATCATTGGTTTGGGAAATGTGGGTACTGAATATGAAGAGACGCGACACAATGTCGGATTTCAGGCGTTGGATGCATTGGCACGGCAGGAAGGCTGTACTTTTAAAAATGATCACCTTGGGTACACGACTGATTTCCGGTATAAGGGCAGGACGATATATCTGCTGAAACCAACTACTTATATGAATCTAAGTGGAAAGTCGGTCAGACATTGGGTGCAAAAGCTGAAAATTGCCGAAGGACATTGGTTAGTCGTCGTAGATGAATTTCAATTTGACGTAGGCGTTTTTAAACTGCTGAAGAAAGGCAGTGCCGGTGGGCACAATGGATTAAAAAGCATCGAGGATCTCATGCAGCACAATAACTATCCGAGGCTTCGTATCGGCATTGGTCATAAATTTAAACCCGGTCAGCAGGTAAACTATGTTCTGGGAAGATGGACCGGTGAACAATGGAATCAAATATTGCCCATTTTTAACGTCACCTGTGATCTGATCCGTTCATTCACAACCATTGGGCTGGATCAGACCATGAATCTTTATAACAAGCGCAAGGCTCCTGAATAATCTTAGGGCACTCTATAACCCCCCGTTCATAGTAAAAACAATTTTTTCGAAAATCTCTTCTCTTTCAGAGGTAAATAGAGGTGCCCTTATTGATTAGAGATCAGGGATTTTCATCCCATTGATTTTACCGGGTATGATTTCAACTCTTTGCAGTTGTTCAACCCCAGTCAACAAATCCGTCAGATTGGGTTTTGGAACAAAATTGACAGCCTTCATTGCGTGCCGGGTTGCCAAATAGTTTTGCTCCGGTTGATAAGGTGTCGGGATCAATATGGCTTTTTTATGTAGGGTATAATAATCCATAATACTGCTGTATCCTGATCTTCCTAAGACCAGACCCGAGGCATTTAGCAACTGATTGAATTCTACTGAAGTCAGATGGTTGTATACGGAACCTGGAAGTTCATCTTTTTTTTCTCTCCCAGGCAAACCCAATACCCAACAAAGTTTCAATTCCGAATGTCGGAAGAAATCCGTAAGCTGGCTTTGTAGCATGGCTCGATGTGGTTCAGGACCGGAGAGAACCACACACAAATCATATTCCGGCTTTATGCTCTGCCATTTGAATCTACTTAGTGGTCCGATAAAGCACCGGTCGATTTTCAGGTTACTCTCCGAAAGGCTCCCTGAAAGATTATCCCTTCCGGAAAAATCCGGAATCCAGCATTGATCAAATCTATGGACCAGACGCCGTATTTGGGCATTGACTGCTCGGGCAATCAAAGGCGCAAGAGGTAAATTTAATTGGTGCGTAATCAAAATATTGTAGCTTTTTGCATGGTAAACCCCATATCGATTATCCGATATGATCACATCAAATTGAATCTGACGCATGATCTCCTGCACTTTATGATGCTCATGCGCTATGGCTTTCTGTAATTTTGGGAGTTGCTTTATCCAATGCAAATAGAAACTATGCATTGAATACCTGATCCCGTATCCAGATAGTTCAAAGTAAGGTAAGTCTGGAAAATCTTGTTGCAGGATGATACCTGCCGGGCCGTCTGATGCCAGATAAACCTCATCGCCTTTATCCAAAAAATGTCTTATTAGTGGAATGCATCTGGATGCGTGGCCAAGACCCCAGTTAAGTGCCGCCACGAGTATCCTCTTACCGCCCATTCTTAATTTCTAGTTGAGTCTTATCTCATCATTTCGTCCATCGTAAAAGCGATATTCGTTGATATGAAAGTCTGTCTGTTCATGAATCCTGACCCAACGCTGAAAATCAAAATACCATTTCATACGTCTGCTGGGAAAGCCATTTCTTAAATACGCGTATAAGAACGGATGAACATAAAGAGACAACTTTGTTTTCGGCCGGTTTTGTATCACATACTCCAAATCTCGTTCGATCTCTTCAATAATGAGCACCGAGGAATTTATCTTCCCAGATCCCTGGCAGGTTGGACATACTTCGGAGGTGTCAATGGTGACTTCCGGTCTGGCTCTTTGGCGGGTAATCTGCATTAATCCAAACCGGCTGAGAGGTAGGACGGTGTGTTGGGCCCGGTCCTGATCCATAAACTCACGCATTCTCTTGACCAGGATTTTTTTATGATCACTCGACCGCATATCGATAAAATCAACAATGATCAACCCTCCGATATCTCTTAACCGGAGCTGACGGGCTATTTCCTGCGCCGACTCAATGTTTACATTCAAAATAGCATCATCCTGATTTTTCTTAGCCATTTTAGGGCCACTATTCACATCAATGACATGCATAGCCTCGGTATGTTCGATCACGATGTAGGCACCACTAGGCAAGGTATAGGTCTTACCAAAGGATGATTTTATCTGCCTGCTGATACCGTAAGCATCAAAGAGGGGTTTACTTGCTTTATGCAGGTGAACGATTTTTTCTTTCTCCGGCACATTTGCACTGAGATAGCTCCTGATGGAGTCAAACATTTCGCGATCATTGACCACGATGTTATTGAAGTCATCAGTCAGTACATCTCTCAGCATACTGGATGTCTTATCCAGTTCACTTAAAAGTTTAAGTGGTGCCTTCGCATTCTTAAGTTGCTCATGTATTCGCTTCCACTTTTGTTCCAGATCACGAATTTCTTCGTGTAGCTGTGCTACCTTTTTACCTTCGGCCGCGGTGCGGACAATGATCCCAAAATTTCTAGGCTTAATGCTTTCGATCAGAACTTCCAGTCGCTTCCTTTCTTCTGCAGAATTGATTTTTTTTGAAACCGAGACAATATTGGAAAATGGTGTCAAAACCAGAAAACGTCCCGGTAAGGTAATTTCACAGCTGAGACGTGGTCCTTTGGTTGAAATCGGTTCTTTTAAGACCTGAACCAGCATAGGATGTCTCTTATTAAGGACCTGCTCGATCTTTCCGGTTTTTATAATTTCATCATTTAAATTGAAAGATTCCAAACCGTAAGACTTTGTCTCCCCGTTGATAGCCATATTAGTAAACTTCAAAAGAGATGGCAACTTAGGACCAAGATCCGTATAATGTAAAAAAGCATCTTTGGGATGTCCGATTTCTACGAATGCCGCATTAAGTCCCGGCATTAGTTTTTTGATTCTTCCTAGAAAGATATCTCCGACAGTAAATTTTGAGTTGGTTTTTTGTCGATGTAATTCCACCAAGCGGTTATCTTCCGACAACGCGATTTCTACTTGTGTCGGAGTGGAATTTATTATTAGTTCCTTTTCCACAAATCATCCTTATTTTATGCTGTGACCCAGTGATAGGATGGTGCTCGTCTGAGCACTCTTGAGAAAGGAGAGTCATAAAATAGCTGTGGTGCGGTATCTTCAGGGTTTGCTACTGGTATTCAGTGGAATTAGATCCCACTCTACCAGCAATTTATCTTATCGCCGGTTTTGGATATGCCTTACATGCAGTCACCACTCACCACTGGAATAACAGCGTGGTTATTTATCGATTCTTCTTCTTATGTCGATTCTTTCTCAATCGCTTTTTTCTTTTATGAGTAGCGATTTTATGACGTTTTCTTTTTTTACCGCAAGGCATACTTTATTTTTTTAATGTTAATAAATCACATTTATCTCTTACCGTTTGTGCTCGCTGATCGCTAAGTTGTAAGTAAACATCAGCCAACAAACAAATTGTGGTTGTATTTTCTGGCTGCAATGAATCGGCTAATTCCAATCGTTGCTTTGCTCTATCCCATTGACCCGTTTTAATAGCCAACCGTGCCAGAGCATTCAATACAAGAACATCGTCCGGGTATTTTTCGTTCAGGCTTAACAACATTTGAACCCCTTTCATTGGATTATCAGCTGGCGGACTTTCTGCATAGATCAGGGCAAGATTGACCCGGTACTGTACAAATTCCGGATCTATGCTGATTGCATTTTCAAAAGATTCGATTGCTTTGTTAAGACTCGCTTGTCTTATGAAGTCATCCTCATCACTTAATCCGGCCAGATAAGTAGTTGCTGCGATGCTCCAGGCTTCTCCTGAAGATTGATCATCGGCTACCATTTCAGCATATGATCCGGCCAGGTAAAATTTTCCTAAACGATAATATTTCCCACTGAGTTCTTTCAAAGCACTGATCTTCCCTTCTCCCTCTCCGGTTGCCAACTGATTTTCAAGACTGGCGATTTCGTTCAAATCAAGTGTGCTAAGCTCCTTCTTCGCCTCCTCCACTAAGGGTTGTATATCAATCGAGATCCCTGTCCGTTCCATTTTAGCAAGATCGCCTTGCATTTTAGACGACTTGATGTCGAATCCAAAATACAACAGAAATAAGAGAAGAGTGGTAGTGGCGATAAGTAAAATCTGAAGTCTAGTCATCGGTTTCAGACAAGTCTTCGGGCAACTCGTGTACATTGTCTTTTACCTGATCAATAAATATTTTCGCAGGCTTGAAAGAAGGTATGTAGTGCTCAGGTATTTCAATGGCCACATTTCTTTTAATGTGGCGTCCTATTTTCTTTGCTCTTTTTTTAATCACAAATGAGCCAAAACCTCTGATGTATACGTTTTCTCCATTTGCCAGACCATTTTTTACCTCCGTAAAGAAGTACTCCATAGTCACCAGCACATCCACTTTTGGTACCCCTGTTTTTTCGGAAATGGCATTTACCAGGTCTGCTTTTCTCATTATTATTTGGTTTATAGCTAGTTATGTCAGAAAAATGGCTCTTTTTACGGAGCGAGGCAAATGTCGCAATTTATTTCAAAAAAAAAAATAAAGCCCTCCTTTTTTTGGCCTGAACTTGTGAGTTCCTACATTTTCAGTAGCTTGATAATCAGAATTTTGTGTTCAGTACCTTTCAGGTCTGGCATGACAGACCGGCTTCAAGGACTATGCCAAGATGCATGGATCGCACCAATCGTCCAATTTGTTACGTAGCGTCTCCTGGTCAATAATCCAAATCTCATGCTGTTGTCCATTATCACAATATCAAAGATTATATTTGCAACTGTTATAATCCATGTGCGTAATAGTCAACTATTGCCGTCACTCGCATTTAACCATGAATCATCTAGGAATATGTTATTATCAATGACAAGTTACGGACGAGCTTCCGGATTGCTAAACAAGCAAAACATATCGATTGAGATCAAGACCCTGAATAGTAAGTTTGTTGATATGAGGTTGAAATTGCCTGCTGGACTGCAGGAATATGAAATGGAAATCCGGAAAATCCTTCATGACAAAATCATAAGAGGGAAAATCGAAGTAAACTTCTCTTTTGAGAATCAACACAGCAATGAAAATTATGCCATTAATAAAGCCGCGTTCCAGGCATATTTCCACGAAATAAAGGCCTTGACAGATCAATTGAATCTGAGTCAAACGGATCTGCTAGGTACAATTATGCGCCTTCCCGATGTGGTCACAACTGCAGAGCAGACAATATCCGAAGAAGATTGGAGGGAAGTTGTACGTGTTTTGAATGATGCTCTGGAAAATCTGACCACCCATCGATTGGAAGAAGGTGCATCAATAGAGAAAGACATGCGTCTGCAGACTCATTTTCTTGTGGATCAATTACAGGAAATATTGCCTTTCGAGAACGAAAGGATCGATAAAGTACGCCAGCGAATGAGCGCCAGTCTGGAAGAATATCTCAATCGCGAAAATGTTGACGAAAACCGGTTTGAACAGGAGGTCCTGTTTTACCTCGAAAAAATAGATATTACCGAGGAGAAGGTGCGTCTTAAACAACATTGTGAATATTTTCTCCAGGAGTTGGACAATCCGGATCTGAACAAAGGTCGCAAGCTCAATTTCATTAGCCAGGAAATGGGCCGTGAAATCAACACCCTGGGGGCTAAAGCTTACTCCTCTGACATTCAGCGATTTGTAGTATTGATGAAGGATGCACTGGAAAAAATAAAGGAACAGTTGGCCAATGTGGTATGAGACTGGAGAAGGTAAAGCTATCATATTTACAGCTCCTTCCGGTGCTGGTAAGACTACCGTCGTGAAGCATCTCCTTGAACAGTATGATACCCTGGCATTTTCAATCTCTGCCACTACCCGCACAAAGAGATCCTATGAACAAGAGGGAGAAGATTATTATTTTATGGATAAGGTTACTTTTCAGCAGAAAATTGCCGAAGGAGCCTTTTTAGAATGGGAGGAAGTTTATCCTGGTAAATTTTATGGAACACTGACGAGTGAAGTAAATCGTGTCTGGAAACTTGGTAAACACTTAATATTTGACGTTGATGTCAAGGGAGCTATCTCCATTAAAAAATACTTTGGTCATCGTTCAGTAGCTGTTTTTATTGAGCCTCCCAGCCTCGAAACACTGATAAATCGTTTGAAAAACCGGGGCACGGAATCTTCCGAAACATTGAATCAACGTATAAACAGGATAAAAAATGAACTAACTTACGCCTTTCAATTTGACAAAATAATTGTAAACGATATTTTAGAAGTGACACTAAAGGAAGCTGAAATGATCGTTGAAGAGTTTATATAGTGAAAATGACATAGTTATGGAAACAATGATTACTAACGGTATAAAGATTTCTGTAGACCATCAATTTGAACCTCAGCACTCTAATCCTCTGCACAATAGATTTCTCTATAGTTATCACATCACCATTGAAAACCTTAGCGAGCATACCGTGCAATTGATGTCCCGACACTGGCATATCTTTGATTCTATCGGCATTAAGAAAGAAGTCATGGGAGATGGTGTAATAGGTCAACAACCGATCTTACAACCTGGACAAGTACATGAATATAGTTCATGGTGTCCGCTCACTACGTCCTTAGGTAAGATGTCTGGTAAATACACGATGAGACGACTGCACGATCTTTTCAAATTTGAAGTAGAAATTCCTGTCTTTGAGTTAACTGCTCCTATTCAGTTAAACTAACGATTCAAACATGTTGATCTGGGAGACGAATGCCTGAGGATTCTCCATTTCCAATAGTTTCATTTTCAGATCGATTCCGTAAGCATATCCGGTTAACTCTCCACCATTGCCTATCACCCGATGACAAGGTATCACAATGGGAATAGGATTTTTACCATTTGCCTGACCGACCGCTCTTGCGGCTTTGGAATTACCTAAAACGGTGGCTATTTGTTTGTAAGACCGGGTTTTACCATAGGGAATCGTATAGACCATTTTAAGAACATCACGGTGAAAAGGTGCCAGATCTGTCAGGTCCAGAGGAAGCGAAAATACTTTTCTCGTACCGCCAAAATATTCATCAATCTGACTTTTATAGGGTAGTGATCTTTCAGATATGTATTGCTCTGTCTCTATGTGAAAGCTTTCCAGGAATCTAATCGATTTCAACCCCCGGTCACCGATGGTAATTTCCAGAGGACCGAGAGGACACAGTAGGTGAAATATTTCGAGCATCCATCAAATTTAAAAAAAAGATAAAGTGTAGTGAGCTATTTTGGCACGACCCTTGAAATTATTCTTAATGTTGTAGGCGTGTTGAAAAGAAAAGGCTGCTAAAGAGCAGCCTCTATGAAATGTGGTACCTCCAGGAATCGAACCAGGGACACACGGATTTTCAGTCCGTTGCTCTACCAACTGAGCTAAGGTACCCCTAACACCTCCTTGATTTTGAAGGGATTGCAAATTTAGGCTCTTTTTCTAATACGCCAAACATTTGAGAACTAATTTTGAATATAGTAATATCACACTCATGGTATTGTCAAAGTGGATTGCCTTCCCTCTTGTTTTAATGATCGGCGTAGTGCTGGTTTTCTCTTATGTCCTTGGCTATTCTGAGTATTCTTTTTGGCTAATACCATTGGTCGTCGGGTTGGCAGTTCTCTATGTTTTGCATCCTGAGATTGACCGTTGGTACGTTAAAAAGAATCCTGCCAAATTACCGAAGGGCATGTTACGTTTTATTGAGGATCATCTCCCTGCATACCGGTTAATGAACAGTTCTCAAAAAAAAGATTTTGAATCAGCTACCAGCATATTCCTAAAAAACACCACATTCATGCCGCAGGGATTTGAAAGAGTCCCGGATGATTTGAAGGTCGTTGTGGCCGCTAACGCTCATATATTAACCGCCTTCCAGCCTGATTGGCACAAAAAACTTGAACCTTATGAAAACATTGTGATCTATCGACATCCCTTTCCAAGCCCCCAATTTCCCAAATACCTTCACAGCTCAGAACTCTATGTCAAAGACCATGTCTTGCTATTTTGTGCTGATCATTTCATGAAAGCTTTTCGGTTCCCCCAGCAATTCTTCAATACGGCTATGTATGAGTGGTCAAAAGTTCTGTTTCTTGAAAAAACTCCTGAATTTGACATAAACCTGCAAGCTCTGCCAGAAATCAGTGGATTCCAAAACAGTGTCGTAATTGACTATATCGGATTGCCTGAGCCTTACATTCAATGGGAAGCTGTGGCTACAACCTACTTTTTTAATTTTCCGGTGCGATACAAAATGCATATGGAAAACTCTTATGAGAAGATCAGCGAATATTTTGGTGTCGATCCAATGAAGGTGATGAACTTACGACCACACTGACGTTTCGATTTTTTACTGAAAAAAAGTCTTTTCTTAGCAACATGGTACCAGGTACACTGATCCTGCTTTTCACTTTGCTTTGCACCTTCATACAAATTTATTTCTTTGCTATCTACTTTCGAAAGATCTCTCAGATCAAAACTCGGGAAGGGCATAGTGGTGACCAACCACCAGTTTCGGTGATTATCTGTGCTCGTAATGAAGCAGATAATTTGGAACGTTATTTACCACCAATCCTCAATCAGGAATATCCGGCTTTTGAAGTAATCGTTGTAAACCATCTATCAAAGGACGCAAGACTTTCAATATTAAAAAGATTAGGTCAGAAATATAATAATCTGGTGTACCTCATCTGCACAGATCCCCAATCCAGTAAAAAACCCGCGTTGAGAATGGGAATTCAAAAAAGTAGGTACAACCATCTACTTGTAACAGACGCCGACTGCTGGCCACAATCCAGATTCTGGATATCCAGGATGATGGAACCGTTCAGCAGAGGTGCAGAGATCGTACTTGGCGCAGCCCCTTTGATGAATGGCCACAGCCTCCTGGCTTCGTTTACAAAAATTGAAGCGGCACTGGTCTATTTACAATATGCAACTGCAACGCTTAGTGGAAATAGCTACATGGGTGTTGGTAGAAATATGGCATACATTAAAGGTCTGTATCTGGCACACGATCATTTGCAGCATCCCCAGTATATTGGTGGAGATGATGATCTCTTTGTCTCTGAATTTTCGACCACAAATGTCGCTATCGTAAGCCATGAAGATGCATTAATGTATTCGATGACTCCCCGATCATGGTCAAGCTATTATCATGCTAAACGAAGGCATGTGGTGGTATCCTGGTCGTATACATGGCGGCAAAAAATAAATCTGCTGGCATTTGCCGGTACACATTGGTGTTTTTTTGCAGGTCTGTTTTCCATGCTGCTTACCGGTCATTCACCTTTGCTGATATTGAGTCTTTTTGCTTTAAGATCTCTGTTCGTGTACAAAGCACTGACCAGATATGCCCGTTCCTTTCTTAGAAACCAATCGAAATTTTATGCACTTTTTATTGAAGCATTTTACTTGGTTCATTATCCTGTTATTGCACTATTTTTATTCATCAAACCTCCCATCAGATGGTAAGCGATACAGCAGAATGTGTTTGGAAATACTTTGAACCGGGAAGTGATTTGATGAGAGATCGGGTCGAGACTCTTGGTGTTCTCTACCGGAAAGTTAATCAGGAAATTAACGTAATATCCAGAAAGGATATAGATCGATTTTACCTGCATCACGTTTTACATAGTCTGGCACTGGCAAAGTACAATCCCTTCAAACCTGGTCAGAATATCCTGGACCTGGGGACTGGAGGTGGCTTTCCCGGTATACCGTTGGCTATATTTTATCCGGACTGCCATTTCACTTTAATCGATGGAACCCGAAAGAAAATCAATGTTGTTAAGTCC
>JBGTCB010000083.1:0-7080 GCA_041748995.1 Saprospiraceae bacterium
AGAGGTACGCATCAGGGTTACCTGAGGATTGTGTTTGTAAAGTAACCGGTTTTTATATTTTTCCGGTACGGTTTCGATCCCTCCAAAATTGACCATATCAAGAGCTCCCAATGACAACACATAGGGTATTTTTCGTCTCAAAATAGCATCCATACGCCCTTCACCGGCACTCATGACCCCTCCCATGAGCAAATCACAAATTTCCGTGGTCGTCATGTCGATCACATGATGGATAAGACCCGAATCAATCAGTTTTTCCATGGATTGACCGCCGGTACCGGTTGCATGAAAGATCAATATCTCGTATTCGGATTCAAGCGCCTCTCTGATTTGACTCACCCCTTTGGTAGTAACGCCAAACATGGTCATGCCTAAGAGTGGTCTGCCCGAGCTAAATGGCTCTGCTTTTTGGGTGACCATACCCAGCATGGCATGGGCGGCATTGCTTAAAATTGTGTGAGAGATCTGATTGATTCCGGCGATATCGGTGATGGAATAAAGCATCATAATATCGCTGGCTCCTACATAAGGTGCTACCTGTCCTGATGCCACGGTCGAAACCATAATCTTGGGCAAGCCTACCGGCAAGGCCCGCAGACCGGCACAAATCAAAGCGGTACCTCCGGAACCTCCCAGGCCTATGACACCTACGGGTTGTCTATGACCCACAAATGCCGTGAGCGCTTCCGACATACATTCCACCGCTTCTCCGCGGCCCTCATTTTGGGTCAGAAAATTTGGTCTGACCGGATGAAAAGCAGCTATTTCTGAAGCAGGGATACCCACCGGATATGTATGCGCAGTGGTAGACACATCCACTAATACGGTCTTCACTCCTCCCTGCGCCAGGATCGAATTCACAAATTGAAGTTCATGCCATTTGGTATCGCAGGTACCGATCACCCAGGTCTCATCTCCCATGTTTTAGCTATTCGTGCAGGTTGAATCCAATTATCGACAATATCTGTTGAATGATCTTGATGGGGTGTGTTGAGGGTAAATATAAGGAGTTATGAGTTATGGGTTATGAGTTGGAAGACAGAAGACGGGAGTACGGTGTCGCAGGCTTTGGTTGAACTGTGGAATTGTATAATTGTTTAACTGTTCCTTCCGAAGAAAAGGAGTAGACAATAATTTAACTCGTACATGGCTGAGTGGTGCTTTGGTTTTGTGTATTGTGGTTTTATGGTATTATGGGTTCCTGCCCCGGATTTTTGAATTGGAAAAGCGTCTTGGGTGCAATGACTCCAAGATCCTTCGGAGCTCTCGCTGATCGATTGTCGGGGTATTTGTTGGCCTGTGGATTTTGTCTGGGGTTCCGTTTGGCTCCCGGATCCGCCAGAATTCATTCCCCGGATGGGCTAGATCACCTGACCGTCCTGCTGTTCTCCCCCCTGCCCCCCCAGGGGGCCCCAGGGGGGACACCGTATCATTATGCCTTGGGGTTGCCTATGAACCAGTGAGTGGAAGAAACGTATTTAAATTCATTCTGTCAAAATGGTGGTTGGTGAATGTTTAAACTATTGGAGGTCATTGGAATAGTGAGTAACTTAAGGTTTCTTCCCTGAAGGGAAAGCCGGCCCTTGATTGGTTAGATGTCCCCCTTGAGGACCCCTTGAGGGGGCAGGGGGTGGAAAGCTGGGTTGAATCGTTGAATGTTGACTGTCTAACAGTAAGTTTGGAAATCGCGAGTACCTGAAGGTTCTCCCCGAATTGTTCATTGGTGTTCACAAGCTGGCTCCAGGATCCTCTGGAGCTCTCGCTGATCGATATCGCGGCATTTGTTGGTCTGTAGATTTTGTCTGGGGTTCCGTTTGGCTCCCGGATCCCTCACAATGGTGTCCTAATGAACAAACCCACCAGACTTCAAACCCGGAATGACGTCCTCCTGGGCCGGAGGAAAAATCGACGTAAATGGATGAAACAACTCAATAAAATGGCGTTGCTCGATGCGATCAGCGCCTTTTAAAATCTCTCCTGAATCGGAGCTAATTTGATACGTGATGGTGTTGCCTAGAACTTCATCGGACTTCTTTTTTCCTGCCTGACGCAGAAGATCAAGAAGCTGGTTCCTGTCATACCTGCCTGCCTGGGTTATTGGAGTCTTTCCCGTGTGATCAAAGCTTTTTTCCACATAGAAAATGGTGTCATTTTTAAATGACATGTCTATGGTGCCGTGATGATAAGGCCCATAGCAACCTTCGAAGGAATACTCCAACAGCATCTTGTCTCCTTCCTCCAGTCCGGAAATCCGGTCACTAAGGTCTTCGATGATCGTAAATGATGAAAGAAGCAGGAATCCTATAGCACTTAGAGAAAAAATCGTTGATTTTTTATTCATTGTAAATTGTTATTTCTACCAGTAAGACGATGCAAAAACCAAAAATCACGGAGTATTGAGTTAATTGTTTGTTAAATACGGAAAACGCTACGCCTGTGATACCTAAAAACATGGTAGATATTGTGTTTGATTTGCAGTTGGATGCTTTCAAAGATACGAAAACGACTGTCTAATAGCTGATAAAACGACTCAACAGATGGCTGACAGGTTCGGTCGGGTTGCTAAAATTGGTTCGTAAACCAACGACAGAAATTGCCACATTTTTACAAGGATTTCGCGGTATTTTAAATCAACTTGGATTTCTGTGAATACAGCAATAAAACATCAGTTTAACCTATGATTTCGTTGAACCAATATTTTTATTGGATTTGAATATATACCATCGCTTACTAACCGGTTTTCGTACGGATAATAATCACTCCGTTTCCAACATCCCGGCCATAAATCAAACCTTGTGCGGCACTTCGAATGATCTCTACCGATTCGACATCCTGTACATTGACCATGCGGACAACTTCGTAATAATTATGACCGACCCGCATACCATCAATGACGTAAAGGGGATATCCGCCCCTGATGACAGGCACTCCCGTATCCCAATCAATATTCACCCCCGCTCTTCGAATAAAATCATTAAGCGAGAGGGGGTTTTCAATAACGTACTCCCGATCGGCGTGACCACCGGGTTGCACTACCGGTCCGGATCTGCTCGTAGCACATCCTCCAATCAATAATCCGGTCATAACCAATGCCAGAAATAGAAATCCTGCCTTCCGTATATATTTCATGATGGTTTTTAATATCAATAACAAACGGTTACCATGATTTAGTCATTTACTTTTAACATTAACATAAATTTATGCACCTGACCTAATCTAAAAAATTATTCAACTCAGAGACCTATGCCCGAATTCTGATAGCAACAATGCAAACCAATTTTCCTGATTTGAATATTCTCCGGCTTAAAAGTTCACAGTCAAAATATCCATGGATCTCTGTGACAATTTCTTTACTTTAGACTATTCGTACTAATCTAATGTTCATGTTTAAACCTCGACGTAATTTTATCCAGTCCCTGTTCGCTTTTAGCACCGGTGTTTCGGCAAGTACCATTTTTTCAGGTAACCCGGATAATTTTTTGACCGGTCAGCAGGAAAAGATACAGCATGCGATCAAAGAATTAAAAATCACCCGGATCCGGTTTTACGAAGCTCCTTCAAGACCCATGGTCAATCAAAGTTCCCATGTGGTGACCATCGAAACCGATGCTGGCATTACCGGAATTGGCGAAGGAGGTACTGCCTTTCTGGTTAGTCAAATGGCTGGTTTATTAATCGGTAAAAATCCGCTGCAAATTGAAAAACTCTGGCAACTGATGTACCGGGGGCATTTTTATCCTCCCGGTCGTGAAAAAGTGCATGCTTTAGGTGCGCTCGATCTGGCACTGTGGGATATCAAGGGCAAAGTGCTGGATATACCGGTTTATCAACTGCTGGGAGGTCTGGCGAGAAACCATTGTGAATGTTACACTACCGCTTACCCTTTTGATGGCAGCCTGAAAGATAAAGCCAGGGCCGCAATCAATGATGGCTTTCGGGCTTACCGGCATAGTGTGACTGGTCCGCGAACTCCAAATGGGTCCTATACCTCGCAACAGGCGGTGAGAGATACCGCCAAAGATTGTGAACAAATTCGGGAGGGAATAGGAGCTGATGGCGATTGGTGTATCGATTTTCACACCCGGCTTGACTACGCGGATGCGGTGCGACTATGTACGTTGATTGAAGACCTGGAACCCTATTTTGTCGAGGATCTGATCCGAAGCGAAAATAAGGGTCTGTACAAAACTTTGAGAACCCAGGTAAAAGTCCCAATAGCCGTGGGCGAACAATTTGGGGATAAATGGGATATTGCTGAGTTTATCGAGCAGGATCTGATCGATTACTCCCGGATCTCATTGCCCAATAGCGGAGGGATCACCGAGTTCCAAAAAATTTCTGCGGCCTGCGAAACCCACTATGTTGGTCTGGCTCCCCATTTTACCGGTCCCATTGCCACGGCCGCTCTGGTCCACGTATGTGCTCCTTTTCCGGGACCGGTTCTCATGGAAATGCTGGGCAAAGGGAAACCAGACTTGCCACACCTGCCTCAGAGTTATGATTTCAGGGATGGAAAAATGTGGCCAAATGACCGGCCAGGATTAGGGGTGGAGATCAATACCGATCATCTACGTTTACTTTCTGAGGTGGACCAATATGAGGCAGGGGTGCCAGAGTATTTCCGACCGGATGGAAGTTTTACCAATTGGTAGTGAAAACCTAAGTCAATGGGGCTAAGTAATTCTGGGATAAGGCATTCTCCTGACTATCGGCTTTCCAGGTATTTAACCTCTTTTTAACAGGTTCAAACCAACCGCTGTCAGATCTGTGGTGTCTATAGGAGAAACAGTTGACAAATGAAAAATGTGATTTTATTATTTAGCTTCTTCCTGCTGGTAGCCAGTTGTAAGAAGGAAGATGATGCCCAACCGTGTAATATTGAAATTAAATCTGGTACGCGGTTTTTTGAATTTCAGGCCTCGGAAGGTACCCTCTTCGTTGCCTGGACCAATAAACAAGCAGTGCTTGCCAATGTTGATGCACAACTGGCGAAAAGTGTTGCTGAAAGAGATCAGCACATTAATGGCCGGATTCTGAAAGACACCGATTGCGGCTACAACTACGACTGGAGCTGGTATTTTGATCCGGAAGATTGGGACCTGGCAGAAATCTCCATCGAAGTGTGTGATGGAAATCCGAATTACGTCGAGGAAAATCTTGACGACTATCTGCATAATGAAAGATATTGCCCCTGGTCATCCATCGTTTTGCGGGAGATTCAGCAGCCTTTCTGAGGTTTCTCAAATGTCAAAATACTGCCACAATTAATTCCGGTATGGAGGTATGGCTGTAAATGCCATATCTTTGCCGGATGAATCCAGGACTAATTCAAAAATACAATGTTCCGGGGCCCAGGTATACTTCATATCCTACTGTTCCTTATTGGAACGCGGATTCTTTTGATGTAGAATCCTGGAAACAAACGCTGGTAAACAGTGCTTCCCAATATCGGGAAGAGGGCATCAGCTTATATATCCACCTTCCTTTTTGCGAAAGATTATGCACTTTCTGTGGATGCATAAAGCGCATTACGAAGAATCACCAGGTCGAGGAACCTTATATTGACACCCTACTCAAGGAATGGCAACTTTACCGGGACCTTTTGGGGTTCGAGCCAAATCTGAAGGAATTACATCTTGGCGGTGGTACCCCCACCTTTTTTGAACCGGCTAATCTCGACCGGTTGCTTACTGCTATACTCTCCACTTCAAATTCCGATGATATTGAAATTAGTTTTGAGGGCCACCCAAATAATACCAGTTATGAGCATTTGAAAGTAATGTACAATTTGGGTGCAAGGAGAGTCAGCTTTGGGGTACAGGATTATGATCCCATAGTGCAAAAAGCTATTAATAGAATTCAGCCTTTCGAAAATGTTAAAAGAGTTCACGATTTCGCGAGTGAGATCGGCTATCAATCGATCAGTCATGATCTGGTCTTTGGATTACCGCACCAAAATGAAAAAGCCGTCATCAGTACAATCGAAAAAACCCTCGAATTAAAACCCGACCGGATATCCTTTTACAGTTATGCTCATGTTCCCTGGATTAAAGGTATCGGCCAACGGGGTTTTGATGAAAATGATCTGCCGAAAGATGCCGAAAAACGCAAGCTCTATGAAACCGGAAAAAATATGTTTTTCGAAAACGGATATTACGAAATCGGAATGGATCATTTTGCCCTTGAAAAAGATGATTTATACCGGGCGATGTCATTAAATAAACTTCTCCGTAATTTTATGGGCTATACCACCACCAATACCAAGGTGATGATCGGTCTGGGTATGTCTGCTATCGGTGACACCTGGTATTCTTTTTCACAAAACATCAAAGAAGTGGAAGCATACACGGCTAAAGTACAGGAGGGCGAATTTCCGGTATTTCGGGGACACATATTAAATGAGGAAGACCTGATCGTAAGACAACATATTTTGAATTTAATGTGTCATTTTAACACCAGCTGGACAGAAAAACATCAGCAATTCAATGATCTGGAATTATGCCTCGAAAAACTCGCGGAGATGGAAAAAGACGGCTTGGTGATTATCGGTGAAAAATCTTTGGAGGTACCAGAGGAAGCCAGGCCTTTTGTACGCAATGTGTGCATGGCATTTGATATGCACCTTCACCGGAACAAACCGACTACTAAGACGTTCTCGATGACGATATAGGGGGGGGTATTTTGGTATTTTGGTGTTATGGTATTATGGATTCTTGCCCCGGATGGGCTAAGTCACCTCCCATTGGTCAGATTTCCCCCTTGAGGGGGCAGGGGGTGGAAAGCTTGTTGAATGGTGTTATGGTATTTGGGTGTTGTGGTGTTGTGGTTCCCAAGCCAACAGATTTCCCTTTCACCCCTTTATCAGACTGTGAAATAGTTTTCTCTAGCTCTGGGAATTCCCCTCTTAGGCCCTCTTATGGGATTTAGGGTCTTATTGAAGTTTAACCCACATTGCTCAGAATGGTAATAATAGAGTCACCAAAAGTTAAATAATGGTAAAATTTGGATGTTTTTTTGGTTGATTGAAGTTGATGAAAAGCTAAACCTGCTGTGGTTACTGGAAGACGAGAATCAAAAAGG
>JBGTCB010000084.1:0-2116 GCA_041748995.1 Saprospiraceae bacterium
AATCTGCAAAAAGAAAAAAATTCACAAGCCGCCAGAAGATTGATGTTTTATTCATTCTTGTATTTGCCGGTGGCATTGATCATTTATTATCTGGGTAGTCTATAATGGAAGTTACAATAAATCATATCGAAAAATCGAATGGACAATTGCATCCTTTAAAGTTTGCGCTATGGATCAGTCTGGCGAGTATTTCCATGCTCTTTGCCGGGCTGGTTAGTGCGTACATCGTAAGACAAGCTGCAGGCAATTGGTTTGAGTTTACTCTTCCCTGGTATTTTACGGCCAGCACCATGATTATAATAATCAGCAGCATAGTGGCGCATCTTACTCTGGAACAATTCAGGAAAGGGAATGAAAGATGGTATAAATTCTATCTGTTGATTACGATGATTTTAGGGATGTCATTTGTCATTTTACAATATCAGGGATGGCAGGCGATGTTGGCGGGAGGTGTGGATCTGAAGGCCAACCCTTCCGGTGCTTTTGTCTATGTGATCAGTGGTATGCATGTCGCACACGTACTCGCCGGTCTGGCAGCCTGGTGTGTTGCCATCATCCATGGTTTTAGTTTAAAATTTAAACCAACCATCGTACGGATCAACCGTCTGGAACTTACGACCCAATATTGGCACTACGTAGACTTGCTTTGGGTAGTGCTGTTTTTATTTTTAACTTATTACAGATAAGCAGTAATCTTATGTCAGCAGAAACAATGGATTCTCATTTGTCGGTAGAAGAGCAAGGTGGTGATCTTTGGTCGGGAGGCAAATCTCCCTTTCAAGCGAGTTACGGCAAACTGATGATGTGGTATTTCCTATTATCGGATGCCTTTACTTTTGCCGGATTTTTAATTGCCTATGGTACCTTGCGTTTTAGTAATGAGACCTGGCCCGTACCCGATTTTGTCTTTAGCAGTTTTCCATTTCTGACTAGTACTAATCCACTCTTGTTTGTTAGCTTAATGACCTTCATCCTTCTGGCATCTTCTTTTACAATGATCCGTGCTGTACAGGAAGGAAAGCGGGAAAATAAAAAGGGTGTGGTCAATTGGATGATTCTGACAATTATTGGTGGTTTAATGTTCCTTGGCTGTCAGGCCTGGGAGTGGACGAAGTTGATTGCAGACGAACATATGACGGTCACCACTAATCCCTTTGGTACGCATGCCGCTGATGGTGTTTATCTGGATGACAGTCATGGACATCCCTATGCAGCGGGATCTGAAGCAGAGACGTTTAAGGAAGCTCATAGCTATCTGATTCATAAAGTGGATGGTGAATGGGTGCAGCGAAGTTTCAAATATACCTCCGGGCCGAATGAGGGTGAAATCGGACAGCAAAGTTTTGGTCCAAAGTCATTCGGAGCCCTCTTTTTCTTTATTACCGGTTTCCATGGATTTCACGTTTTCTCCGGAGTATTGTTTCTGATTATTATAGCGATAAATGTAGCCAGTGGCCTCTATGTGAAAAGAAGAAATGGCTATGAAATGGTGGAGAAGATTGGCCTTTACTGGCACTTTGTGGATTTAGTTTGGGTTTTTGTATTCCTGGTATTTTACCTCCTGTAATTTTAACATCATTAAGCAATGTCAGCACATACGTACGAAGAGTCGAAAGGGATAGCCCGGAAAACCATTATTATACTGGGTATTGTGACAGTCATCGAAGTGGTGATTGCCTTAGCCGGAAAGGGATATCTGATCCCCGGTTGGGTTCCCTATGAGTCTTCTGTGGGAGGATTTCCGATTGGTCGGGCAATCATGTACCTGGCGATGATCAGCCTCAGTGTCTACAAGGCAATTCTGGTCATTTTTGAGTTCATGCACATGAAATATGAAGTGAAAGGGCTCATGCGTAGTGTACTACTTCCTACCGCATTATTGATCTGGGCTATCATCGCATTCTTTATGGAAGGCAATTATTGGAGAAATTCAAGAGCACTGATCAACGAAAAGGATATGGAGCAGGTGGAGACAAAACTTATGCCGGTAGGGACGATAAATTCTGCCGACAAAAAAATGGGGGAGACCCACAACTAGAAGGCTGGACTACAACCTCCTGGATCTTACAAAACATTCCATCCTTCAAATCGGTTTAAATTACATCTAATTACCACA
>JBGTCB010000085.1:0-10602 GCA_041748995.1 Saprospiraceae bacterium
CCCTCATCGCATCAAAGGCATTATTACACAGATTGATAATCACTCGGGTGAAATCCTCTTTGATCAGCGGCACTTCTTGGGTCTCAGGATCAAGATCCATTTGGATATCGACATTGATTGGGTTTTTTCCTGCCCGCATTCCGTGAAAACTCAGATTTACATACTCCCTGATTAGTGCATTGAGGTCAGTGGGTTCCATTTTGCCCGATCCGCCTCGGGAGTGCTGCAGCATAGAAGTCACAATGCTATTGGCGCGAGTGCCATGTTCGTTTACTTTTTCGAGGTTGGCTTTAATATATTCAAGGATCTCATCCACCAAAGTTTCATCTCTAGTTTCTTGGTTCTTGGCTCGCTCTTCCTTTATTTCTTCGATCAATTCAATTGACAATTCTGAAAAATTATTCACAAAATTCAGCGGGTTCTTGATCTCATGGGCAATGCCCGCGGTAAGCTGACCGAGGGAGGCAAGTTTTTCCTGTTGGATAAGTTGGGTTTGAGTAGCTTTCAGTTCTTTGAGGGATTGGCTTAATGCGGCAGTACGCTCATGCACCCGGCTTTCCAATATCACGTTTTGAGAAGTCAAAATTTCCTGCTTCTCTCTTTCCTGGGCCAGATTTTTTTCTGAAAGCTCATTTACTTCTTTAAGTTTTTGCTGTAAGGAATCATTTACAAAAGCAAATTCAAGACCCAAATAGATTGAAGCTGCCATAGGAATGCTCAAGTGAGCCATATTAAAAAGGACAATAGATACAGTTGATATAGTTAGAAAATAGTCGACGTTAACCAATTTACCTTGTGCCAGAAAGATCACAAAGCTTATACAATAAAGGATAGCGCCCGCAACAATAATCAAAGTCCCTCTTTTTCTTCTTCGCAAAGCCAGGAGCGAGATGCGAAGTATATTAAATTGTATCAGGTTCTGCGCCAGAATGCCACCAGCCAGCCACCCCCACCAATAAGGCCCTGCGTTCAAAAAACAGCTGATAATTACATAGAAAACCAGGCTCCAATAGTATATATCTTTTTCTTGTTTAAGCAGGTAATGAATAGCGGTGAGCAAAAACATGTTACCGGCCATGAAAAGGATAAATGAAAAGTTAGCTAAGAAAAATTTGTATTTTATCTCGTGTGCTTCCAAATAAAATATATGTTGTAACACTATTGCCGTAAGGTAAAAGAGCGCAAACATAGCAAAGTAAAAGTTGGCTTTTTGGGAAGGATAGAAGAGGTAAAAGGCAAGGTGGAGTAGGCTAAACAAAAAACAAACGCCAATTATAATGAAATGAAGCCATGGGAAAAGTGAAGCTTGTTGATGATAAAAACTGACCGCCGATTCGACGTCTTTTATTTGAATCCATAACGCGTGGTTAGTCGTTGCAAATATAGTAGTATACCGGACATGGGGTTGAGGTGCGAACCGAACTGCTAAAACATGTATGGTATTTTTCTCTATAGGAAATGATACTGGCTTCCACAATGGATCATAAGCTATTACATTTGCCGGATTAGAACTTAGGGTTCCAAAGCGATGTATCAATTGTCCATCTAAATAAATCTCAGAGGCCCCGGATTGTTGAATTATTAAAGCCAACTGATTGTTCAGAGAACTATCTATTGAAATATGTAATCTAAACCAAACAATTCCAGATTTTGGAATTTTTGGTAAATCATAAATATCTAAAGCAGGGTTTATAGTTTCCCAGGCTTTGTCGTCATAGTGTGCATTTGCATAAGCGGGATCATCCCCCACCTGAAATTTCCACCCTTTATCAAGAAGTATTCCATCGGAAGAGAGTTTTTCAATATGAAAAATCGTGGCAGCCTGGGGAAGACATTTGTTGGTAAATAAAAAAACCAATAAAATAATTGAACAAAGATTTTTCATATAACCCTTATTTATTCATTTTTGCTTAAGGGCAGCTGTATAGTAAACTCAGACCCTTCTCCTTCTTTAGTTTCAGCTTTCAGTTCTCCTCCATGTGCCTTCACAATATCATAAATCGTCTGAACCACTGATTCACACAGATTTATGGATTTCACTGATTTTATTCCACTCCAAGGTAATCTGTGCAATCCTTTCAATCCCTGCCTATACTAAAATTTCGGCAGGCAAGCGTGGTTCAGACAATGGGTAACTGCATTATAAACTCAGACCCTTCTCCCTCCTCCGTCTCCACCTTCAATTCCCCGCCATGTGCCTTTACAATATCATAACTCAGGCTCAACCCCAACCCCGTCCCCTGCCCTGTTGGTTTAGTGGTGAAGAAAGGCTGGAAGATTTTGTCTTTGATCTCGTCGGGAATGCCGTTGCCGTTGTCTTTGACTGAAATAAGAATTTTGCCATCGGATTTCTTAGTGCTCACTGAAACATTTGGCTCATAATTCACACTTTTAACTTTTAGCTTTTCACTTTTAACTTTTTCATCCACCGCATAAAAAGCATTGTTGATCAGATTCAACAAAACCCTTCCAATATCCTGCGGAATGACCTTTATTTTTGGAATGCTGGGATCAAAATCAGTTTTAAAACCTGCATTAAATGTTTTGTCCCTGGCCCGTAGGCCGTGATAGGAGAGTCGCAGGTACTCTTCACATAATACATTGATATCGGTTGGTTCTTTTTGTCCGCTGCTGGTACGACTGTGCTGTAGCATTCCCTTTACAATGGCGTCAGCACGTTTTCCGTGATGGCCAATTTTTTCTTCGTTGTCTTCAATGTCTTTTGCCAACAATTTTACTTCACTGAGATTCCCCTTTTCGATTTCGGCTCTCATCTCTCCAATCAATTCTTTATTAACTTCAGAAAAGTTATTCACAAAATTCAGGGGGTTCTGTATTTCATGGGCAATGCCTGCGGTGAGTTCGCCGAGGGAGGCCATCTTTTCAGATTGGATGAGTTGTGCCTGGGTTGATTTCAGGTCATTCAAAGATCTATTCAGTGCTTCGGTTCGTAGGTTTACTTTCTCCTCCAATAACTTGTTTTGTCTTTGCAGATTACGCGCCCGCCATTTTGAAGCAGACCAAACGGTAACACCAAAAAACAGAACATAAGAAGTATAAGCCCACCATGTTAGCCACCAGGGTGGAAGAATGTAAATGGCGATTAACTTCTCACCCATCGTCCCATCACGGTTATAAGCTTTTACCCGGAAAACAAATTTGCCAATGGGGAGACTAAAATAAGAAACATTCTTTTCTCCTTTTACCTCACGCCAGGTGCTATCGTAGCCGTCCAACCTGGTGAAATATTTTATAGTTTCCGGTGAACGGTAATCGATGGCAGCGAAATTAAAAGAAATGTTATTTTGGTTATAAGCCAATTTCAACTCATCGACTTCTTCAACAGGTCTTTTCAAAACACTCTCATTTCCAGGCAAAACCGGTAGTGCGTTTATAAAAAAATCTGTTATGATAATTTGTAATGGATAAACACTAAGAGCAAGATCCTCAGGATAAAATGTATAAAATCCCTTTTGATGGTTCAGAACAAACTCTCCTTTGCGATTCTTATAAAAGCCTAGCGGTGTTATAGTGTTCGCTGCAATACCAAACTTAGTGGAATATACGTAAGTCTCTTTGGTTGCCCGATTCAGCCGGATCAATTCAGAAGTATTGTGCATCCATAAATTCCTTTCATTATCCTCTTTAATATTAATGATCTGTAAATGACCAATATCATTTTCTGGCTCGAGAAACGGTAAAAACTTATCCTCTTGGGGATCATATTGATATGGACCATTGGCCGTACCAATCCATAGTATTCCTTCTGAATCCTCAAAAAGTTTATGACAGGGAATACTTCTTAAATAATGTTTAAAGGTTTCTTTCACTCTATCAAGGCGATTAACTCCTCCGTTAAAATCACCAACCCAGATCACCCCGGATGTATCCTCAAAAACAGACACAACTCCATCGGAGGTTAGCGATGTAGTGTCTTTAGTATTGTGCTGATATTGCTTAAAGGAATGATTGTTGGGATTATATCGGAGTAGACCATTCCCATTCAACACAAACCAAATTAATCCCTTGCTGTCCTTCATGAGATCCGGAACATTTTTCCAGTTCTTGGGATCATATTTTATGTCAATGGGGAGGCGGGAAAATTGTTGGGTCGCCTTATTAAAGAAACCCGGACCGTCACTCGTGCCTATCCAAATCGTATCTCCCTGATCATAAGACATTGACAAGATAAGATTTGAACGATCAAAGAGACTCGTGTTATCCAAGGGGTTGTGTTTGAACTGCTTGAGTAATATTCCATCGTGATCATATTGAAACAATCCGCCACCTTCAGTTCCTATCCATAAATTCTCCGCATCTTCCTTAATGCTCCAGGGTGTATTAGGTGTGAGCGTACTATTGATCTTTCTTAAGAAAGGATCCACTTTGTATAAATTATTTTCCTGTGTACTGATCCATAATACACCATCACGCGACTGGTAAACATTCCAGCCACTTTGATCGGGGAAACCATTGCTGGATTCATAGTGCGTTATCTTTTTTGTGAGGGTATCATAGCGATTGATGCCTGACCACATCGTGCCAATCCAGATGGTTCCCATAACATCTTCCTGGATGAAGGTGACCTGGTCATTATCGAAGGCATTCTGATAATCCGTTTTCAAGGGTGGTCGGCTTAACTTATCGGGCTGCGAAGCGTTGTAGGTGTGACGTTCAAAACGACCTGTATTACGGTCCATAGTATGCATTCCATCGCCCTTGGTGCCTACCCAGAAAACACCCCGGCTGTCTTCAAACATCGCCCTCACTTTATTGCTGATCAACGTATGATCATCATTCGGATCGTGTTGGAACCGGGTAAATGTTCCATCAGGTTCCAGGCGATTAAGTCCTCCGTCATCCGGAGTTTTATTGTCGTTAAATGGTATTCCTGTTGCCACCCAGATAGTACCCTTTCGATCTTCATAAAGGTTCCAGACAAAATTGTTGATCAGGCTTTTCGGGTTACCCAGCTCATTCCGGTAATGAATAAATTTTCCGGTTTTTTCATCGAGCATATCAAGACCATTGGCAGTTCCTACCCAAAGTCTGCCCTGAGTATCCTTTATAACCGGGTCAACCCTACCACTTATACTCCCAGAGTCATTGGGGTCGTTTCGGAAATGTTGAAAGATGCCCGTGGCCGGGTCAAACCGATCAAGACCTTCATTCATTCCTATCCAGATAATTCCCTGGTCATCTGCATAAACCGAATTAATGAAAACACCACCCAACGAATTTGGATTTGTAGCATCGTGCCTGAAGGAAATTATCCTGATTCCATCGTAGCGATAAATGCAATCCGCACCTTCGCCCGAGAACCACATGTATCCGTGAGGGTCCTGGGTTATGTTTCTTATTTTGCCAATGGGTTTGCCATCGGGGCCATCGATCTTTTGAAACTGGAGTTCGTTGTTTTGAGCGATACCATATTGAAATAGCAGCTGGAAAAGAATAAATGCACTAAGGCGAAGAGTTTGTTTCATGGTACCTAGCAAATCAATTAATATCCAGGATTCTGAACCAGGTTCTTATTGTTCTCCATCACCGACCTGGGAATCGGAAAGAGCGTTCTGAAACTTTCCGAAACATTTTTTTCGGGTATTCGCGCGTCTGTAAAATGACCAAAGCGAATCAAGTCATTGCGCCTGTGTCCTTCCCAGGATAATTCCCTTGCTCGCTCAGCAAGCAATCCATCAAGATTCATTTCACCTGCAGTAAAATCTGGCAAGCCCGTTCTGCTGCGAATGGAGACGCCATTGATTCTCTGGTTGATTGTAGATAAAGCATCTGCTGCATTTCCATTTCTGAACTGGGCCTCGGCTTTCATGAGAATAACATCGGCAAGACGATAGACCGCAAAATCATTACTCATCACCCAGCTTTCTTTATCAAGCTCCCATTTGACACAGCGGGCTCCGGCTGTTTCTGTTTTGGGTGGCTGAATGGTGAAGGTGGTGATTACAGGATCAAAAATTAAAAGATTACCTGCTCCATCATACTGGAGATTGGCAGGACTCACAATCTGATCTTTATATTGCTGCCCAACCAGAAACATGTTTCTTCTTACATCATCGGCATCAAAGAGATTGTAATATTCCGCTGTGCTGCAAAAACCGTTAAAACCTCCCCATCGCAGACCGAAAGTTTCTCCACTATTATAATGAAGAGAAAGTACCTGAAGAAAATAAGCATTAAGACCTGCAAGCCGGTCAAAAGGAATCGAAAAAATGTTCTCCCGCGATCCTTCATTGTTGATTTTGAAGTTGTTGAAAAAGTCATTTTCCAAGGAGTATTTTCCTGAGTTTAAGATCGCATCACACGCTGCAATGCATTCTACCCAACGAGAAGTTCCTGTATATACCTGGTCGTTTAGATATAGCTTAGCCAAAATAGTATGAGCAAACCATTGCGTGGAGCGACCATAGGTTTTAGGGTTCACTTCAGTTGATAAAGCTTGAAGATTGTCTTTTAACTCCTTTTCAATGTAGGTAAATACTTCAGCCCTGCTTTTGTTGGGCAGAGAGGTGAAGTCTGTTGTAGTTTCATCAACGATAGGCACATTTCCAAAAAGATCTAGCGCCATGAAATAATAAAAGGCTCGGACAGTTTTTAATTCTGCCTCAATGGCAATGATATCTGTTGGTGCAGGATTTATTCTGTTAACAGCAATTAATATCTGATTGATTCCCACAATCCCGAAGTAAATATCCTGCCAGGCCTGCTCAACATTACCATGGCTGGGTAGCCATGTGTGCTTCCACAATTGTTCCCAAATTCCAAAATCATACCAGTTCCCCAAGCGATCTGGGACTATTATTTCATCCGTACACACTTCATTTAACGCATAAACTGCAAAGGGTGAAGTGTAATTTCTCAATCCGCTGTAGGCTGGTGCTACGCCGGCAGCAATTTCTTCAGGGGTACGCCAGAAATCAGTAATCTTATCATATACAGGCACATCCAGGTCGGTACATGAAATGCTGGCGCAACACAGCATGCAGCATAACCGAAATGCTTTGGTGATTCTGATTGTATTCATACTTGTTAATTTAGTGATCTAAGTCACTGTTTAAAAGCCCACATCAACCCCTATTGTAAATGCCCTTGTTTTCGGGTAATAATTGACATCAATAAATCGTTGCGAGCCTTCCGTCCTTATCTCCGGATCAATACCATCGTAGCTGGTCAGTACGAAAAGGTTAGAGGCTGCCACATACACCCGGAAGTTATTGATACCCCTTATATTCTTGAAACGATACCCGAGATTAATATTTTCGAGACGTGCGAATGAACCATTTCTAAGCCAATAGTTAGTAGCATAAGGTAGTTGAGTGAATCCACTCGTCAATGCCAGGTCCGCTACATTTTGGCCGGGTAAGTAATTTACCGAACCAGATCTCATCACCGTGTTAGCAAATATTTTTTGGCCCGCAACACCTCTTATGAAGAAACTCAAATCAAAATTTCCATATGTAAGGTTGCTCGTTATACCCCACGTAAAATCAGGTGTTGGGTCTGTATACTGGAAATCTTCATCGGTTAGATCAACATAATTTTTTGTGGTGCCAACTAAATTTCCGGTACCATCGTAGTTGTTAAATAGTTCATTGCCTGCAGCATCAAAACCGGCATGTTGGGGAAGCCAGAAAACGCCAGCCGGATAGCCTACCTCCAGCTTGGTTACTGGGGATTGACCCAATGCTCCACCCGATGCATACCCATAACTCCGGTTACTCAACGTAAGCGGATATCCTTTAAAGGTGCCTAATAATTCGGTGATGTGGTTATTTATCGCTCCGATATTGCCCACCAGATTCCAGTTAAACTTTTGCTTTTTTATAATGGTGCCACCTAATGTTATTTCAACTCCTTTATTCACAGCACTGGCGGCATTGGCAATTACCTGATTAGTCAAAAAAGGCGGTTGAGGTATTCCATACAAGAAGAGTAAATCGTTTGTCTTGTCGCTGAATACATCGATGGTACCATACGTCCGGTCTTCCCACAAAGAAAAATCCAACCCTATATTAAACGACTTTCTGACTTCCCACCGTAGGTCCGGATTACTTTCCTGGGTAACGGCATAGCTTTGCAAGAACTGTCCATTATATAAATACGGACCAGATGGGGAATACAGGGTCTGGTATTGATAGGGTTCAAGATTTTCCTGGTTACCGGTATAGCCGTAACTGGCCCTTACCTTAAGATTCAGCCAGGAAGCATCACGAAGGAAGGCTTCATTACTCGCCCGCCAGGCAATGGCGAAAGATGGGAAGTTTCCCCATCGATTGTTCGGACCAAATTTAGAGGAACCGTCCCTGCGGAAGTTAGCAGTAAACAAATATCGATCATCATAATTGTACACCACTCTGCCAAGAAATGAAATCAACCGCACTTCGTTTTTAAATGAACTGATGCCGCTGGTGGAAACACTGGTGGCCGTTCCAAGATTGTTTGTTATTAATTCGGGAACAAGAAATCCTTCCGCAGTAACACTAAAACCATTGTTAGCAAACTTATTGTGTTCATAAACTCCTGTAATATCTACGGCATGTTTATTAAAGGTTTTTCGATAGTTAGCGTGGATGTCTCCGGTAAAAACAAGTTTGTTCTTTTCTGATTTTGTAGCAATTGCTAATCCACCTGTATTTGGCAGTGGTGGCCAGAATCGATCATAGGTTTCAAATCCAGATGATAAAGCGGCTAATACACCCAGTTTCAAACCATTTAAAACTTCGTAATCAGCTTTCACAGAACTCTGGAAGAAAAACTCTCGGAGTGTACTGGTTAATTCATGAACCAAAAAAGACGGGTGAATATTGTTGCTGGGTGGAATGTAATAGGTGCCATCGGAATTATATTCCGGCCAGACAGGAAGGTAAGACATAGCTATGTTAAAGATATGACCGCCCTGATCAGTATTATAATATGGTATTTGAGTTTGCCCCGTTCGTGATAAACTCGTAGATGATTGATCGGGCAAAAAATCACGATTGATTAATGCGGTGTTAATACCATATGTAATTTCTAACCGATCATTAAGACTTTTCTGATTAGCCGTGACGCGTGAGGATACCATTTCTTTTCCGGTATTAACAATAACCCCTTGCTGTTTCAAATATCCTACAGAGCCCCTGAAATTGATTTTTTCGCTACCACCATTGATGCCGATGGTATGACTTTGAAGAAACCCTGTCTGTGAAATCACATCCTGCCAATCGGTATTAGCTCCCTGATCAAGACTACCTGTATTCATTTCTTTTGTGGCTTCACGCCACTCATCAGCACTCAAAATATCCAATTGGTTGGCTATTGTTTCAACACTAGAATATCCCTGATAGTCAACAGATATTTTGCCTGCCTTGCCTCTCTTTGTAGTGATCAGGATTACACCATTGGCGCCCCGACTGCCATAAATGGCTGCGGCTGAGGCGTCCTTTAAAACATCATAAGATTCAATATCGGAAGAGTTGAGGTTATTAATGGATTTATAAAAATCATCGATAGCCACACCATCAATAACAAGTAGAGGAGGTTGTCCTTCCAGGGATGTTGATCCTCGTATTCGCACGATAAGATCGCCATTGGGATCACCTCCTGCCTGAATGATGACTACCCCTGGTATTTTACCTTGTATTTGGTGAAGAGGATTTGAAATACTTCCGGCCACAAAGTCATCACTAGTCACGCTAGCCACTGCACCCGTTATATCTTTCCTTAGTGAGGTGCCATATCCTACTACCACAATTTCACCGAGCATAACTGTTGACTCGGTGAGGGTAATATTCAACTCAGTTTCATTTCCTAAAACTATTTGAAAATCCTGATACCCGACATACGAAAACTGGATGAGATCACCTGGCTTTGCGGTCAAACTAAATCTACCCCTTTCATCGGTTAAAGTACCCGCATTTGTGCCAACCACAATCACCGTAGCGCTTGGTAATGCATCGCCATTCTCACTTATAACCCTTCCGTTTACAACCTGGCCAAAAGAATTCTCAACGAAGAGAAGCGAAAGAAAAAACGCTGTTGCCAGAATTTCATTGGAAAGGACAATTCTTTGGTTCCTGGCCATTTCTCGTGCTGTTTGGAAAGATCAACTTTAGAGATTCAATTTTTTTTGTAAAAGTGAGAACAGCAATAACATTAGAAGACGACGTCTTTTCTCAAAGATAACCAATTTGTTTTAAGAAGATTACCCAATTTTCGCTATGTCTGGTCTATCATTTTTCCGTATGGTTGAGTCCGGAAAAAACGGGTTTTTGCAGCATTCGATGGATTGCCAGGTTATGAACCCAGATTACTTGTAGTTTCACTATACATTATCCAATGAACGAGAAAATAATTTTTTATACTTCCAAAAAAAATTCTGGATCTCGCCTTACCAGCTGCGCAGGCAATCAGTTGCTTCATACAATCTTTTTCATGCCAATAAAGTTAATCTGTGCAAGGTATAATCCTATTAATCCCTGCCTACACTAAAGTTTCGGCAGGTAAGCATGATTCAGACAATGGGTAATTGAATAATAAACTCACTGCCCTCGCCCTCCTTGCTCGTCATCTTCAACTAACCACCATGCGTTTTTACAATATGAT
>JBGTCB010000086.1:0-3484 GCA_041748995.1 Saprospiraceae bacterium
TTATCCAGGAGTGCTCTTTTATGTACACAAAAGACTGTTATGTTTTGAAGCTGGATATCCAGGGATTCTTCCTGTATAAAACGGAGCAAACTATGCCAGTGATTTCGCTGCAAACTGTGCCACTAATGGCATGTTAAGGGAAGTCGTTGGAAGTGCCACTGGTATCCTAAAGAATCATCTTTACTTCAAAAAAAGTAAGGATGGCAAACAGAAGGAAGGATACCATGGAGATCAAACAAATATTATTACTGGTTTCACAAGGGTCAAGCAATCGTAAGATTGCAGACCATTTGGAGATGAGCCGGAACACGGTGAACGCATACGTTAACGTGTTTAAGAATAGATCGGAGACAATTGAGGAACTACTGAGTTGGTCTGAAGATCAATTGCAATCACTTTTCAGTCCTGTCGATCAAAGAAATTCGGAGAGGTATGCTGATTTGGAAAGCTATTTTCCGGAAGTACTTAGGAGTAGTAGACAAGTGGGTTTCACGCTGCAGAAGATGTGGGAGAAGTACCGGCAGGAAAGAGAAAGTGGTTATGGGTACACACAATTTGTTGCGCATTACCATCAATGGAATAGCAAGAGTGATGTCACTTTAAAGTTAGATCATCAAGCAGGAGGATGCCTGATGGCAGACTATACCGGTAAAAAGCTGTATTGGGTAAATAGACAGACCGGAGAAGTGAATGAAGTCGAAGTTTTTGTTGGCACTTTACCTGCCAGTGGCTATACCTACGTCGAGGCAACAGAAAGTCAAGGTAAGGATCATTTTATCGGCAATATGGTCAACTTCCTGAACTACCTTGGAGGTGTTCCTCAAGTAGCGATCCCTGATAATCACAAGAGTGCGGTTAGTAAAGCATCCAAATATGAAGCGATTGCCAATAGGACATTCCGGGATCTGGCTGATCACTATGGGATGGTACTCAACCCAACCAGACCTTACCGTCCAAAGGACAAAGCTCATGTAGAGAGAACGGTTGAGCTGGTCTATGAACAGATATTTTTTCCCATGCGGGATGAAGTATTTTTCTCCCTACATGAGCTCAATGAACGGATTTGGGAGTTGCTGGAAAAATTCAATGATCGTAAATACAGCCAATTGAATATGAGTCGTAAGGAACTATTCTTAACCACAGAATATCCTACACTGAAGCCTTTGCCACCGGAGCCCTACCAGATTAAACATTTTAAACGAGCTAAGGTGCAAAAGAACACCCATGTGTATCTGTCAAGTGACAAACACTATTACAGTGTGCCCTATCGATATATTGGCAAACGGGTCCATATTCATTACAGCGAACGCATGGTGGAGGTATTTTACAACCATCAAAGAATCTCAAGTCACCTGAGGGATCGGACCGCCAGTGGATATACGACCAAGGAGGACCATCTACCAAGTAAGCATCAGCTATACAGAAGTTGGAGTCCGGATTACTTTATTCAAAAAACAACTGAAATAGGCCCGAACACCATCCAATACATCCAACGATTATTTAATCAGGATGGGCATGTAGAGGCCAAATACAAGACTGCGATGGGGATTGTTCAACTGCAACGTCAATATACCTTGGATCGCATTGAAAAGGCCTGTCAACTAGCTCATATCCATCCGGTGAGTTCTTACCAAAGAGTTCTTGCCATTCTGGAAAAGGGTCTGGATCAACTCCCAGCTCTATTTGATCAGGATCCACCAACCCTATCACATATACCACCTCATGACAACATTCGTGGAGCAACATACTATTCGGACAATTAATTTTTATCACTTCATTAAAATCGAACAACAATGCATCAAACCATTGAAAAAATGAACCAACTAAGATTACATCAAATGGCAGTCATTCATCATCAACGAATCACGGAAAATATTCATAGTGACTATTCGGTAGATGAGTATACAGCCCTACTCGTAGATCAGGAATGGGAGGAGCGGCAATCCAGAAAAATGAACCGTCTGATTCAATCCGCAAAATTTAAAGTCTACGCTACCATGTCTGACATCGATTATAAAGCCAACCGGGGCCTGGATCGGGATATGATCAGTAGACTTGCCCTACTATCTTTTATCAAACAACGGCAGAATGTGATCGTGACTGGGCCGGCAGGTGTTGGTAAAAGCTATTTGGCTCAGGCGCTCGGTCAGCATGCATGCCTAAACCAATTTAGCACCCTCTACCAGATTACATCCAGATTTCTAGCTATGCTAAAATTTGGCAAAATGGACGGTACCTATTTAAAGCACCTTACTAAATTGTCAAAAATCAACTTGTTGATTCTTGATGACTTTGGTTTGCAGAATCTAGATAATGTGGAACGAGAAATCCTTATGGACATTATCGAAGACCGACACGACCAGGCTTCCACCATCTTGGCATCTCAAATACCCATCAGCAAATGGTACGAAATCATTGGCGAAGGGACCATTGCTGATGCAATATTGGATCGAATAGTTCATTCCGCCCATCGCATTGCTCTCACCGGAGAGTCTCTAAGGAAGAAAAACAAGCCAAAAGAAGTCTAAGTAATGGAACTGCTGAAAATGACATTCCCACAATATTCACATCTTCTCCAAATACAGCCAATTGGGTTGGCTGATTTGGGATGTGAATATGTGGAAATCTCACGCTAGAACTTTGCTCAAACGAGAGCTCAGAATCATTTTTTATCTTTGAATACCAGTGGCACAGTTTCACCGAAATGGGTGGCACAGTTTCACCGAAATATACATCTTCCTCAATATCGACAAAGAAATATAATATGACGGTCTGAAAGCTTTTGTGACCAACACATATAACCACGAGGATAGGAGTTTGCTATTATCACTTTGTGAAAAAATAATTTCTAATGATCCCACCAATAACTGTATCATTAAAGGAATGTAGTCTATCTTTCAGGAGGATATGCTAAATTTGTCAGGAAAGTAATGAAGGGATCGGCAAGTAACAAGTGTTGGCTGCAACCTAAAAAAAGACGTAAGCAATGAAACGAACAATTCACTTCATTATACTTTCAACAATTGGAATGATGACATACATTTTATTAGGAGCAAGTTGTTTGCCGAAAAATACACTGACAGCAGAAGGATATTTTATCGGGAAATTCATTCAGACTACTGTTGACCACCAGTTTGCGAAAACTCTTATTGAAAAACCTAATGATAAATCTGTTCATAGTTTTTTCAATAAGTATGATGCCTATGAACTTAATACAGAGACACTATCACAAATAAGCAAAGAGTACTCAAATGATGTAGCTACGTTTTATTTTGCACAAAGACTTTATAACAATTCAAATAATAAATTTTGTCAAGATCTTTACTATCAAAGTATTAATCAAAGCGAAGAAGAATTATATAATGGGTTAAAAGACTACCATATAGTTTTTATTCCAGGGCTTGGTTATAAAGAAGATACAACAACAGGAGCGAATTTTGCGAGACAAAGGCGAATACTAGATAAATTCAATTTATCAAATGAA
>JBGTCB010000087.1:0-6668 GCA_041748995.1 Saprospiraceae bacterium
CGGATCGGTGCCAAAAGGTGAATCAGCCATCCTGATGCGGGAAGCTACGGCTATCTTACATCAGCGGCATCCTGACTGGATGGTGGAAGGAGAAATGCAAGCTCATCTGGCTTTAAATCCGGAACTCCGGCAAAAGTTTTATCCTTTTTCCCGGCTCAAGAACCAAAGGGCCAATGTGTTGATTTTCCCTAGTCTGTCGTCTGCCAATATTGCGTATAACTTACTGGGATATACTTCCAACCTGCCGATCATCGGTCCGATATTGCTCGGTTTAAAGAAACCGGTCCATATCCTGCAGATGGGAGCCAGTGTCCGGCAAATTGTTGATATGGTAGGGATTGCGTCCATTCACGCTCAGAATACTGATCGATGATCCTCTGGTAACCGGCTGAAACATAGGACATCTAAAAGATCCGGTGTCCACTATTAAACAGTCTTGCCACTAATTTTATTTAATTTGTATACGAATTTCAAATCACCTGACGGCAAGCAGGTAGAAAGTCGATGATTTATACCACACTAAACCACCATGAATGAGCGGTATCTTTAAGAAAATTAAGGCGGCCTTCGTCATTGAAGAAGGTAAATCCTCGGAATCTGCCGCGGATACCAGGTCACAGGAAAAGGCCTCCAGTGATCCGGAAGACTCTAAAGTCCCGATACAGGGTATCGATAGCATGACGGAAGCAGGCCCTGGCAATCCCAAGTTTATGGATATTCTGCTGAAAGCCCTGGAAGCTAACAATCAGGAGGGCTTCGATTATATTGAGTTTAAGCGATCTTTGCAAAATTTGCTTAAACTGAACATGGATGAAATGACAGTTTACAAGTCAGCCTATGCAACAGCACAAACATTGGGTGCAACTCCCCAGGCGTTGATCTCCTCTGCCCAGCAGTATCTTGCCGTTCTGCAAAAAGAAGATGAAAAATTTAAAGTGGCTTTGAACAATCAACGTTCAAGACAGATTGACGGTGGCCTGCAGGAAATTACTAAATACGAGGAGTCCATAAAACAAAAGGCACAACATATCGAAAAACTGAAAGAGGAGATTAGCCAGATTGAAGAAAAACTAACTGGCAGGAAAAGTGAAATTGAGGATTCTGCCCAAAAAATCGAAATGACCCGGAGTGATTTCGTAGCTTCTTACACCAGTTTGGTAAATCAGATCAGGCAGGATATCGAAAACATAGGTAAGTATTTGAATTAAGCTGGCTTCAATTGAATTATAGAATTATAGATAATAATAAAACATAAAGAGCAACACGACTCATATGGCAAATAAGACTACTTTTTGGAAAAGACCTGAGGGTAAGACCGGTGCACTGGTTTTAGGAGCTCTCGTTGTTGGTGGTGGAATATTGCTGGTTCAGGCATTACCGGCCTTGATCGCTCTTGCAGCCAACACCCTCTACTTATCCCTGATGCTGTTAGCATTAGGAGCTATTATCTATATGGTGCTTGATCCTAAAATGCGCAACCTGGTGTGGTACATGTATAAAAGTGTCATGCGGTACGTCACCGGATTGTTTGTCCAGATAGATCCCATCGGAATCCTGAAGAGCTATGTAGATGATCTCAAAGATAATTTACGAAAAATGAACCGTCAGATCAGTCAGCTGAGGGGGCAAATGCATAAGTTGCAGGAGATGATTATCAATAATAAGAAGGAGATTGCGGCCAATCTCGACCTGGCCACGCAGGCCCGGGATAAAAATAAAGAATCGGTGATGATCCTGAAATCCCGAAAAGCCGGTCGTCTGAAGGAATCCAATATGAAACTGGAAGACCTTTATCAAAAGATGGAAATCCTCTACCGGGTCTTGCGGAAAATGTATGAGAATTCAGAGATCATGCTGGAAGATATCCAGGATCAGGTGATGGTGAAAGAGCAGGAACGGAAGGCGATACATGCCAGCAACTCGGCGATGAAGTCGGCTATGAGTATTATCAAAGGTGACGCCGATAAACGAGCTGTTTTTGATCAGGCTTTGGAAGCAATTGCGGATGATGTAAGTTCAAAAGTAGGGGAGATGGAACGATTCATGGAAATGTCAGAGAGCTTCATGTCTTCAGTCGATCTGCAGAACGGTGTGTTTGAAGAAGAAGGTTTGAAAATGCTGGAAAAATGGGAAAAGGAAGGAGTTTCCCTGTTGCTGGGCAAAGAAAAGGACACCCTTTTGCTGGAAGCTGCCGATGAAAAAAATGTCCTTGACCTAAGTGCGCCGATTAAAAAACCGGTACGGGTTGGTCACTCCAACCAATATGACGATTTTTTTGAATAAGACCAATTTGAGAAAACCTTATCACAAAATACTTTTCTATGACACGACGACTCACCACCTTTTCCAAGTTTATGATCACTATGTTGATCATACTGGGACTTTTTTTTGGAATCCGGTTTATTTTGAACCAGACCGAGCTTGGCAACAAACTGGTCCAGCAAAGTAAGGAAGCCCTGGATCAGGGTTCCAGTCCGGGTACAAATGACGCTGGTGCTCCTGTTACCGAAAAAGTCAGTTCCGATGCGGATGTAATGACTGTACAGCTGGTGACCTGGGGAGGTTATGCCCCTGGACTATATTTTAACGAAGGTGCCCGCACCAATGCCCGCTCCCGTTTTTTAAAGGAATACGGACTCAAAGTCGATTTTATATTAAATGATAATTTGGAGACTGCATTGAATGCCTGGGTAGCTGATGAATATGATGTACTGGTTCAGACGGCGGATGCATTTCCTCTATATACCGCTCCGGATGAGATCAATGCCTATAACCCGAAGGCCTTTATGCAAGTTGACTGGTCCCGGGGAGGTGATGTCATAATTGCCAAACGGGGCATTAATTCGATAAACGATCTGAGAGGAAAACGGGTCGCTGTTGCTGAACCATCTCCTTCGCAGACTCTCCTGATCACCGCGCTGGAAGCAGCGGGACTTGCATACAAAGATATAACAGTGGTCGCCTCTCCCGATCCTGTCGTAGCTGCCACCACTTTTAAGGGCCCGGATGTCGATGCAGCCGTTGTTTGGAGTCCGTTCCATTTAGAGGCTTTGCGCGATATCGCCGGATCAAAGGTTTTGGTAAGTACAAGAGAGCAATCGCACATTATTGGCGATATTATGTTTGCCAAAGAATCTTACATTCAACAGAACAGAGACAAGATCAATGCTTTTTATGAAGGCTGGATGAAAGCGGTGGCAGAATTGCAGGCGAATGAATCCAATCGCCAGAAAGCAGCGAAGCTCCTGGGTGAGTTTTTAGGTTTCCCGGAAGAAGATGCCATGGGTGCCATGATGGATGTACATTGGGCCAGTCATGGCGACAATATGAATTTCTTCGGACTGAATCCGGCATATAAAGGTATGAAGGGAGCGGATCTCTATACGAAAATGGCTAAGACCTTCTATGATCTCGGACAGGCAGAAAAGATTGCACCTCCCTGGCGGAACGCTATTAATAGCAGTGCGCTGGCAGCTGCCAATGCCCGTCTGACCGGGCCCGCCTATCGTGCAGAGGGCGAACCGGCATTTACCGCACCCACTGCAGCCGAGGCGAGTGCTCCGGCTTTAGCGGTCAAACCGATCACGATCACTTTTCCTACCGGTAGATTTCAGTTAGATGAAAATGCCAAAACAATTATCGACTTGCAATTGGCTGATATTGCCAAGACTTTTGCCAATTTACGGGTACGTATTGAGGGAAATACAGACAATGTCGGAGGCCGGTCAATGAATGTCGAACTTTCAAAAAAACGGGCCCAGTCCGTGGCCGATTATTTAGTAAGCACCTATGGGATGGACAGAAACCGGTTTGTTATAGTCGGAAATGGACCAGATAAACCAGTACCCGGTTGCGAAGGAAATACGACGGAAGATTGCAAAGCTAAAAACCGGAGGACTGAATTTCAGTTAATTGTTTCTCCCGAAGTGCAATAGATAAATTGAAATTCCTCTATTCAGGATGTCGCTACTGAAATTAAATGGCAAATTGACCAATCGGCAAAGTCTCCTTTTGGGATTGGGAGGTTTTCTGTTGTTGTTGTTGATCTGGGTATTGCTGACCAGTGGTCAAAATCCGGTTTTCCCCTCGTATATCTTGCCTAAGCCTGCCAATGTTTTTAATTCCTTCGGGTCATTATATCACGATAATGATATTGTGAGAAATACCTGTTTGAGTTTGGGATTAAATCTGGCAGGTTATCTCGAGGCGATTCTGATTGCTATTCCACTGGGTTTTGTCATCGGGTTATTTCCTTTATTTAGAGGACTATCGCAAAGACAGGTTGATGCCATTCGATACATTCCACTTACAGCAGTGACCGGATTGTTTATTGTATGGTTTGGTACTTCTACAGCGATGAAAGTCCATTTTCTGGCGTTTGGAATTTTGATTTATTTATTACCCGTGGTCATGGTGCGTGTCAATGAAGTCGACGATGTCTATTTAAAGACCGTCTATACCCTGGGTGCTTCCAACTGGCAGACAATCAAGACTGTGTATATTCCGGCAGTCTTGTCCCGGCTCACCGACGACATTCGGGTATTGACAGCCATATCCTGGACCTATATTATTGTTGCAGAAGGCATTGGTAGCACCGGTGGTCTTGGGGCGTTAATCTGGCGGGCAGGAATTCGGCAGGGTAGGGTGGATAAAGTTTTTGCCATGTTGGTCATCATCATGCTCATTGGCATTATTCAGGATAAGTTATTTATTTATCTCGACAAGGTATTTTTCCCACACAAATACCAGGATGACGCCCATACCATGCATAAAATAAAGAAAGTAACAACCCTCGATTTAGTTTGGAATTTTATCAGCAGTATCGCAGGTTGGATATTGATCGGAGTTTATTTACTATTATTTATTGATAACCTGACATCCATTTTGGGCTCGCAGAAGATTTTACCATATCTATTTGGCGACACTGTTTTTGCCGTTCATTTAATTATGTGGTCAGTTATTGGTTATCAGATTTATCAATATTTCCGGAAAAGACAGGAAGTATTTCCTGTGGCAACATCGCAATAGAACTATGGAGGTGGGCAATACAAAATCCGGAGATATTATCCAGCTGAAAAATGTCGGTCAGAGTTACGACGGTGGAAAAACATATATTATTAAAGACCTCGATTTCGTCGTCAAGGACAAAGCAGATCAAGGTGAGTTTGTGGTGATCTTAGGTATGTCTGGCAGTGGCAAATCAACCATCCTGCGATATATCGCCGGTCTGCAGACACCAACAGAGGGTGAAGTTCTGGTGCAGGGCAAGCCGGTTGCTGAAAACAACCGGGTCAGTATGGTTTTTCAGCAATATTCATCCCTTCCCTGGATGACGGTGCTGGATAACGTTGCCCTGGCCCTGCAATATAAAGGAGTGGAGAAGAAAATGCGCTATGAGCAGGCGATGGAAATGATTGAAATGGTCGGTCTGACTGGTCATGAAAAAAAATATGCACAGTATCCCAGCCTTTCGGGAGGTCAGTTGCAGCGGGTGGCTATTGCCCGGAGTATTCTCGCCAATCCGGACATCCTGCTTATGGATGAGCCTTTTGGGGCGCTGGATATCCGAACCCGCTTGCAGATGCAGGAACTGTTGTATGATATTTGGCACCGGTTTCACAGCACCATCATTTTTGTGACTCATGATATACGGGAAGCGGTCTACCTCGGAGATGAAATATATATCATGAAATCGCAACCTTCGAAATTTGTAGTAAATATTCATGTGGACTTACCATTGCAGAGAGATAAAATGGTGAAGCGAGACCCCCACTATGAAGAATTGGTCCGGGAAGTGGAAGATGCCATGCTGCGGGTAGCCGATATGAAGTGAGGGTGGGAGACGGGAGACCGGAGTCGGTAGACGGAAGACCGGAGTCGGGAGACGCAAGGTCCTGACATCGACGAAGGAGATCGTCAGGAGGAGACGGAAGTCGAGAGTCGCGGTGTCGCACCTCAAAGGGGTGACAACGCTTGGGAGACCGGAGTCGGAAGACGGAAGACAGAAGGTAGGAGTTCACTAATTGCTTGCAAGGTGGGCAACATACACGAAATATTTTCATAGTATACTTAGAAGTTATATTTTTGCGGCGTCAATGGGTGTCGTTTAACATCTGATAGAGTCAATTAAAACTTAAAAATATCATTATGAAGAAAGTATTATTTAGCGCAATTGTATTGTTTTTTGCGTTTTCAATTGCAGATCTGCAAGCTCAGATCAGCACTCCGGCAGCCAGCCCGGCTGCAACCGTTAAACAAACCGTAGGCTTGGTGGATGTTACTGTTGAGTATTCACGTCCAGGAGTCAAAGGCCGGACGATTTTTGGTGATCTGGTCCCTTATGATCAACCATGGAGATTTGGTGCCAATGCTGCAACCAAAATTTCCTTTAGTGATGAAGTCATGGTGGGAGGTAAATCTTTGAAAGGAGGTGATTATGCGGTGGTTGCCAAACCCGGTCGTGCAAGCTGGAGCCTGATGTTCTATCCCTATACCACTGGCAACTTTGGAGCCTATCTGGAAGATGGAGTAGAGCCAGCTGCCACGGTAATGGCCCAACCGGTTACGATGGGTGAAATCATGATTGAAAACTTCATGATCCAGTTCGATCAAATCACTAATAATAGTGCAACTATGTGGGTGATCTGGGACAAAACTGCTGTTCCCGT
>JBGTCB010000088.1:0-3599 GCA_041748995.1 Saprospiraceae bacterium
TTAAATCTGAATCTGTATTACTTAACTATTATGATTGTATCAATATTACACAGCAACACTATAATCTCTCAAGACATCATTTAGCGATACTTTCTTATCTGTACTTTCTTTTCGTTCACCAATAATCAATGCACAGGCTACCTGGTATTCTCCCGCTGGAAAGGATTTGGTGTAGGTACCCGGAATGACCACACTTCGCGGTGGTACAACACCCCGATAGGTGATTGGTTCACTTCCAGTTACATCTATTATATGTGTTGATTGGGTCAACACTACATTGGCACCTAATACAGATTCTGATCCGACTCTTACCCCTTCAACAATAATACAACGCGAGCCAACAAAACAGTTGTCTTCAATTATAGTGGGAGATGCCTGCAAGGGTTCTAGTACACCCCCTATTCCAACACCACCACTGAGATGCACGTTCTTGCCTATTTGGGCACAAGATCCCACAGTTGCCCAGGTGTCTACCATGGTCCCTGATCCTACCCAGGCTCCGATATTAACATAACTTGGCATGAGGATAACACCCTGTTCAAGAAAAGCACCATGTCTGGCAACGGCATGAGGAACCACCCGCACACCGAGGTCGGCATAACCATGCTTGAGAGGTATCTTGTCATGAAATTCAAAAGGGCCAACTTCTATGGTTTGCATCTGACGGATAGGGAAATATAGAAGAACGGCTTTTTTTATCCACTGATTGACGATCCAACCATCATCGGCCGGCTCTGCAACCCGCAATTTTCCCTTATCCAAAAGCTCGACAACATCTTCGATTATTTGTCGGCTTTCCGGCTGGGCCAGGAGTGATCGATCTTCCCATATCTTGTTTATACGATCTTCAAGTAGTTGCATCTTGTAACTTAAAAGTTTAGTTGGATTAGTAAAAGTTTGTTTGAAGTCAGTTTAACATCGAATGATGCCCCTGACAACAGAGCAATTTATAATAAATATTTTATAGCAATTAGTTGGGCGGTAAATCCTACTAAGAAGCCACCATAGATATCTTTGGGTTTGTGGACATTTAAAGCCATTCGTGATGATGCCACAAGACCACTGATCAAAAGGAGGAAGATCAAAACCAGACGGACATGTACTTCCCATTGTCCAATCGAGAGTGTTTGGTATCCGAAATACCATAGCATATTGATCATTAGAGCCGAAATACCTCCCCAAGCCACCATGTGTAAGCTAATTTTGGTAAAAACGGTGATAAAAAAAGCGATAGACAGGGCTATGACACTGCCGAAAGAAAACACTCCCACTAATATGGGAATCTCAGCATTGCGATAGATGTTGATATAAAACCAGGTATAAAAAACAATACAAATGATCAGAGGCCCAATTCGTTCTTCATTGGTATCGAGGTTAAGGGTTTTGACCAGACCGACCAGTTTCATGAAGATGATGGATATGAAAGGAAGAAAAAATGTGTAAGCCAGACAGATTAAAATCAGTGGCAATTCGTCCTTAACATCGGACACTCCAAAGACATAAGGATTGAAAGCTATTATTAAAACGAGCCCGTAAGTAAGAACTAGCAGGGGGTGGGAAAGAGCTGAAATAATCCAGGCAAAGATCTTGACTGATTTAGCCATATCAGGTTCTGGTAATCACAACTTCTACTCTTCGGTTTTTTGCCCGCAAGTCTTCTGAAGAATTATCTGTGATGGGCTTACTTGGACCATAACCTTTGGTTTTGATTCTGAATGATGGTATGCCAACTTTAACCAGATATTGCTTTACAGCAAGCGCCCGGTTTTCGGACAATTGATATAGGGCCCAGGAATCTCCGATACTATCTGTGTGACCATTGATATTCACATGTATGTTGGCATGTTGCTTTAAGATATTTGCTAACCTGTCCAGTTCATTATACGAACCAGAAAGAATACGATCATTACCTCGCATGAAGAAGATCGGATCCATCGAAATTCTTGTATTTACACGTATTGGATCCATTGAAATTTTCAGGAGACCATCGGCAAAGGAACTTTTGTTCGATAGATCAATTTTCTGCGTACGTGTAATGTAGCCCTCTCTGTGTACTTCAAATTTGAGAAGTCTTTCCTGAGCAGGATCGAAGTTGAGACCTCCTTTACTGATATCACCTTCGAAGGTAAAGTCATCTACCTGCAGGGATCCATATTTAATTTTAGCATCCAAAGACTCGCCCGTTATTGCGTCCACAACCACACAGGTGATGTTCGACTTTGGTGTCTTTTTATCACTGGACAATAATGGCTTGTTTGACTCTGACTTGACAGACTCTGGCTGAAAATACTTTACCCGAAAAATATCACTTGATCCATCCCGTGTGCTGGTGAAATAAAGGAATCCCGTCTGTCGGTTTAAAAAAGGTTGTGCATCATTTGATGTTGAATTGATTGGGTAAGGCAAGGCTTCCGGAACAGACCAATTAGTCCAACTTTCATCAAGACGTTCAGATACAAAAATATCTTGGCCGCCAAACGATCCTTCCCGGTCAGAAGAGAAAAACAGAAACTGCTTGTCATCGGATATAAAAGGTGTTATTTCATTTGCCTTTGTATTTATGATTTTACCCATGTGTTCCGGAGCACTCCAGAGCGTTGTATGAATGCGAAAAGAAACATAAAGATCATTTTTACCCTGACTATCTTCTTTAGCAAGAGACAGGATCATAACCTCGTTATCTTTGCTCAGAGTCAAATTCACACCGGCCTCAATATTGTGATAGTCATAGATGAAAATGGGTTCAGGAAACTTCCATTCATTCATATGATCTTTCTTTGCAAATGAAAACCCCTTTTGCATGCTTCCATCTTTAAAGAATTGATTGACAATAACAATCATGGATGGATCTGTCGTAATAGCACAAACGCTATTGGGTAAAGCACTATTCAGAGGATAGGTGGGGTGTTCGATATTATCGAAGATATTCCGTTCGGATTGTGCGATCCAGATATCTTGATTAAAGGCTGATGCGACAGGGTCGGAACAATCCTCTTCTCCCAGTTGTCGATAGATCTCCTGCAGCTTTTGACGGTAGTCCGGAAAGGATAAAGTTTTGCTAAAGTCGGATTCATCGACCTTCAAGGTTTTATCAAATGCAGGATGGCCAACCCTGGTGAAGTAAATGGTTTTACCATCTATACTGACCACCGGGTTAATTTCGTCATACTTCGTATTAATCTTTTCATTGAGCTTTTCGATCGTATACAGCGGTTCAGGGCCAGAAAACGATACAATGAAAACAGCTCCAAGGAAGTTTAGATATTTCATTTGAACGATTAAACTATGGCAACAAAACAGCTAAATAACAAAAATTCAACCAATTATAAATGATTGATTTCTTTTATGTGTGTTATTTGATAGTGGAGAGTCGAATATCTAGAGTTGAAAGTACAACATTTACGATTACCTTCCATTAGCTAACGATTGGGAATCTGATTGTGTTTTACCAAATGTGCCAAGAAATTTTTCAACATGCAGAGTGTGGGTCTGTACAGGGTGGAAAAACGTTTAGAATGAACCGAATAAACTGTTCACGTGTTTCAAATGAACCTAATGGATTCAGACGCTTGCTTTTATGGGCACTTCTATTTACCTCG
>JBGTCB010000089.1:0-2567 GCA_041748995.1 Saprospiraceae bacterium
GAATGCAGGGTACCTACCTCCCTCCAGTCGCTATCAAATCCTTGCAGTCGGTACCGGTAGAGCTTTTTTTCATCCGAAACAAAATTCAGGGATGCATAATGGATGGTAATCACTGAATTTTTGTATGACATTTTCAGTTCATCCGTCAAGGTAATATCCTTGTCCATTTTGACATCGGTAAACTCATCACTATTCACCGTGAGTTCCCTGTTGAAAATCTCAAATCCGGTAATTAATGTGGCAGGATTAAATTCTACCGTCTTGATGCTATCAGGCCAAAATGCATTGAATCCGTTGTTGCCACCAAAATACATTCTGCCACTGCGACTTTTCCAAAATGCCAGCTCTTTAAATTCTCCATCCTGCAATCCATCGGCTGTTACAAAATTGGTAAAGGTTCTATTGTCCCGGTCAAATTTAGAGAGTCCTGCATTTGTACTGATCCACAAATTATTCTGATCATCTTTTAATAAACCCTGCACGATATTCCCACCTAAACCTTCCTCAAGCGAATATGTAATGAATTTATTTTCCTTTATGTCATAATGATTCAACCCATTTTGAGTACAAATCCATAAATGTCCCTGCTCATCTTCGAGAATACCTCCAACATTATTATTACTGATGCTGTTTACACCTTCCTGATGAACATAAAACTGAAAGGTCTCCCGCTCTTTGTCCATTCGATTAAGACCACCACCATCTGTTCCCATCCAGAGAAATCCCCGGCTATCCTGGAGAATCGAGTGAACTTTATTGTTGTTGGTGCCATGCAGGACACCGGGTCCGTAAGGATACCGGATGAATGAATCTTCATAGGGATTGTATAGATTAAGGCCTCCTCCATGCGTACCTATCCAAATGTTTTCTTTTTCATCCTGATAGATAACCCATACGTTATTATTACTTATACTACTTACATCCGTAGGATTGTGCCGGTAGTATTTTTTCACGTTACCTTGCTTGTCGAAAACAGTAATGCCATCACCCCAGGTCCCAACCCAGAGATCTCCATTTTTCATTTCGCGGACACTTAATACATAGTTTCCCGAAAGACTGCCTCCTCTGTTTTCAACATTCGCTGTGAAATAAGTAAAATTGCCGGTCCGGGGATCATATCGATTTAAACCGCCCCCGTCGGTGCCTATCCAGATGATGGCATCCGAATCTTCATAGATGGTGAGTATTTTATTGTGATTTAAGCTGCTATGGATTGATTTTTTGCGATAATGGACAAATTTTTCCGCATCGATATTGACCCGGTCAACCCCGGCATTAAATGAACCCACCCATAGATTCCCTTTTTGGTCCCTCAGAAGGGAGTGAATCGAATTATTACTCAAACTATAGGGATCTAGATCATCGTGTTGATAGGAGATAAATCTATTCTGCCTGGGATCAAACACGGATAAGCCTCCATTCTCCGTGCCAAACCAGATGTTACCGGACACATCTTCCTCAATGGCATAAATGACATTGCTTTGGAGGCCCTCCGGATTTGCAGGATCAGGTGAAACAGACCTGAAACCTCCTTTTGCCTTATCAAGGACATAAATACCATGACCACCTGTTCCTATCCATAATCTCTGTTGACTGTCTTCGAATATCACCCGGACGTCAACGGCTTCTTCTTCCCTCAGACCATCCTTAAACAATGCATAGGAAATAAACGAATCCGTGCCTTTCTCATATCGAAGCAATCCACCTCTCTGAGTACCCACCCAAATCTGCTGGTTATGGTCTTCAAAGATGGCCAGAATATAATCATCCTTCAGACCGGAACCGGTGCTGCTATGGTAATGTTTGAAGGTACCCTTTTGCGTATCGAAGACATCCAGTCCTTCACCATCGGTACCAATCCAAATCATCCCCGAATCATCTTCCATCAAACAATTGACAAAATCGCTGGAAACTGAATTGAGATCGTCCGGATTATGACGAAATACTTCGAAATGATTTTTTTCGCGATTGTACAGATTAAAACCACCACCTTCCGTTGCTATCCAAAGATCTCCATCTTTGTTTTCGGTAATGTCATTAATCTGATTGGCACTCAGGCTTGAAGGGTCGAGTATCCTGTTTTGGAAAACCTTAAAGGAATACCCGTCATACCGGTTCAATCCGTTGAGGGTGCCGAACCAAAGAAAACCCAAATGATCCTGCCACATGCACTTAACATAGCTATGGGAAAGACCATCTTTAATGCTGATATTCTCAAAACGACGATACTCATGCTGAGCACTGCTACCCAGAGACGTGATAGCCAGAATCAATAGAACAAGCCAGGAGTTTTTCCGTTGTAAAGTCATAAATGGAAAACCCGGAAACATTATTAACGGGTCATCTGATAATCAATTTCAAGAAGAATGTATAAAGGTAATCTAAAATGTCCTGGCATCGCAAAATCCGGGCCAATCCAGGGTCGGTACTGCACTATGAATCTGATGGCTAAAAAGTTCTCCATATCACCCAAACTTCATATTCTTCCGGTCTTCTATTGGATTTTAACTACCTCCTATATGGAAATCTCAAGTCGGCCAATGTCTAAAAAGTGTACCGAATTGCTA
>JBGTCB010000090.1:0-3592 GCA_041748995.1 Saprospiraceae bacterium
TGGCTGACAGGATTTGCTTACCATATCCCATTTCCGTGGTGGGTTTCCCTTATCACCGGTTTGGCTGTCACCTTATTGGCTTTCCTGACCATCAGTGTCCAATCTCTCCGTTCTGCTTTGTCTAATCCGGTTGATGCCATCCGGAATGAATAAATAGGAATGCGATTTTAAAATGGTGTTTGATAACCCTTTAATTCAATCCTTTACTTAATGCGTCTAATAAATCCCGGAAGTTTATTTTTCCTCCGGTTCGCTTTAAATAGTCTACGATAATCAGAGCCTTGGTCAATCGTGTATCGGACATTTTTGGTTTGCCGGCTATAAAAAGCAGATTACGTTGTTTACCGGGAGTAAGAGCATGAAAAAGTCTGCTTCCTTCATCATCCATTTTTAAAAGTTCATCGAGCTCTTCCGGCATCGGCAAACCGTATTTGCTTTTATCTTCTTCCAGTTCTACCTGTACTTTATCACCTACCAGGATTTTTAATTTCTTACGTCGCTCCTTATTGATATTAATAAAATACTCATTACCTCCTTTAGGTATTTGTGCACATTGAAAAGTTTCATGACCATCCAAAGTACATTTTAAGCGCTTAATTTTCTGATTAATAAAATAATTACTGATATCCTGGGGTATCATCAGATGAAAATGCCATAAATCGGAATCAAAACGATCCAATCGCGAGGTAAATGATTTTTTCATGCCTGATAATCAAAGGAGAATTTCATTTTATTAATTAAATGCTTATAATTCGTCACCTGGAATTTCCTTTATCTCTTTTCCAAATTTCCAAAAACCGGTCCTTTAACTTCTGTTTTTTATCTTCCGATATAAAAGCGGCATTGATTGCATTTAAATTGCATTGCATAATTTCACTTTCTCCCCAGCCAAAAGTCTGATGCAGTTTCTCATATTCATCCGTCAGGGTGACATTGGATATCGTCCTTCCATCCGTATTAATGCTCATCGAAATACCCGATTTATAAATATAATCTGCCGGATGCTCTTTAACAGATGGATAAATACCGGTATGAATATTACTGGTTGGGCAGACCTCCAGATGAATATTTTCCCGTTTAAGATGTTCCATCAGCAGGGGATCATCAATGCTGCGAACCCCATGACCAATGCGGGAGGGAAAAAAGTGAGTCAGGGTTTCCCAGACACTGGGAGGTCCGCAAGCTTCTCCTGCATGGGCCGTAATATGCAGTCCGGATTCTTTTGCATATCTAAAGGCGGCCCAATGCTCATCAATAGGAAATCCCGATTCATCGGCTGCGATATCAAATCCGACCACGTTATTTCCTCTAAAAGCTTCCACTAAGCGTACAGTTTCCATACTTTGACTGGCTGAAAAATGACGAAGGGTACACAATATAAGGCTTGCTTCCACCCCTGTCTTTTGCACGCCTTTATTAATGGTCCGGTCTACTATCTCTACCACATCCGTGACCTTCAGTCCATTATGGATGTGTAAAAAGGGAGCGAAACGGATCTCGGCATAGAGGACTCCATCAGCTTTCAATTGATCAAATAAATCAAGAGTCACCAGTTCAAGCGCCTTTTCATCCTGCATTAATGCAAAACCTCTGACCGCTTTTTCGAGATAATCCTGAAGATTGTGACAACGACCTCCTGCTCTAAAACTCTGATCATATTCTTCCCGGGAAATCGTCGGATCCAATTGGCGAACTACCTTATAACTGAGGGAACAATCGAGGTGGAGATGCAATTCGATTTTTGGTAATTTATCAAAATTCATATCACAATTATACGCAGATCAGGTCATTTTAATGCATCAATGCTCGGCAAAAGCCACTATATTGTCAGGTACTTTGATCAAGGGTATCTCTATTACCTCTGAATGAGTAAAAATTTAATAAGATGCAAGCCAGACAAGGCTGGAGGAAGGAAGATAGCCGTAGCTATCTGACTGACGATCAACGAAGTATGGCGAAGCATATTTATTAAATAAATTTTCGAAGAAAATTGTTTTTACCAGGAACGGGGTAATAGAGATGCCCTAAAGTAGAAACTACCATGAGATACCCAATCGTAAGCCTGCTTCTCTTTACCCTATATACCTCCTTTGCCCAGCCTGCCAACCTACTAAGTGGCCGGTATGATTTTAATTCCCTTGATTCAATCCTGATCTCACAACGGGAGTGGTTACCCTTCCCTCCGGTTAGCGATCGTCAGGCCTGGTCGCAAGCGGATCCGTCTATGTTGGCCGCTTTTAAAGAAGAAGCGGACACGTACCTGGACTACGACTGGCCGGCGCTACCAGCTACGATGTCTCTGGCTTACCTCCGCACCGGTGATCGCAATGCCTATCAAGGCATCAGTTTTCAGAAACGAAGAGTCCTCGGAACGCTGTTGCTAGCGGAGATAGCGGAGAATAAAGGCCGGTATATCGACCAGATTGTCAATGGAGTATGGTCTATTTGCGAAGAATCATTTTGGGGGGTACCGGCTCACCTTCCCGGACAGGTATTGGGTCTCGCTAATACCGGAGATCCGATTGTGGACCTGTTTGCTGCCGAGACTTCGACCTACCTCGCCTGGGTAGACTATTTTCTGGGAGACCAATTGGATTCGATTACCCCTCAGATTAGAGAACGGATCCAAAGAGAAACTCAAACCCGGATTTTTCAACCTCTGATGAATAAATATCACGGCTGGATGGGACCAAACAACAACGGGCGGGCACCGAATAATTGGAATCCATGGATATGTTCAAACTGGATTAATGCTACACTTCTGCTCGAAAAAAATGACAGTAACCGGACCCTGATGATCGGGAAAGCCCTGGAAATTCTCGATGAATTTTTGAATCCCTATCCCGCCGATGGTGGTTGTGATGAAGGCCCCAGTTATTGGGGAGCTGCAGCAGCCTCTCTCTATGACAATATTGCTTTATTAAATCTCGCAACTAATAATTCATTTAACTATGTCTATCAGGATGAAAAATTCAGGAATATGGGTCAATTCATTTATAGAGCCCAGATCAGCGAGAAATATTTTTTGAATTTTGCAGATGCCGATCCGCAACCAAAAATGTCGGCCAGTATGATCTACCGGTATGGTAAGGATATCGGGGATGAAGCTATGATGCAATTTGGTGCTTACTACCGGGATGAACCGAAAAATGCATCGGTCAGTAGATTTCATTTTTTCCGGACTTTATTTGAATTATTTATCCAGGATGAATATCAGGCAGCCGAACAAAAATTACCTCTGCCGAGAAATGTTTGGTTACCCGATATCCAGGTTATGGCCGCTCGCGATAAAGAGGGTACCACGGATGGATTTTATCTGGCTGCCAAAGGAGGCCATAACGATGAAAGTCACAACCATAATGATATCGGCAATTTTGTAGTTTATTATGATGGTCAGCCCCTAATTATCGATGTCGGTCGTGGGACGTACACCCGGAAAACATTTAGTCCAAACCGCTATGATATCTGGTATAATTGTTCGGATTACCACAATACTCCTACGATCGCTGGTCTTACACAATCTCCCGGATCAGTATACAGGGCACACAGGGTCAATTATGACGAGCGGGATAATACCACCTTATTTACTTTA
>JBGTCB010000091.1:0-12591 GCA_041748995.1 Saprospiraceae bacterium
CATCGGGCTGCAGGAAAAGGTCATCGGGATCACATGCTGGCAGGAAGGTCCATGCCTCTCTGGTTAGGAGTTTTTACCATGAGCGCTACCTGGATCGGAGGTGGGTTTATCAATGGAACCGCCGAATACACGGTTAGTGAAGGATTGCTTTGGGTACCGGCACCCTGGGGTTACGCTCTCAGTCTCATCATCGGAGGCCTGATCTTTGCAAAACCCATGCGACTTAGAAACTACACGACAATCCTTGATCCGTTAGAGGAAAAGTTCGGTCGGCATGCACACCGTCTTTTCTTCCTGCCGGCCTTACTCGGAGATCTGTTCTGGACTGCAGCCATTCTGGTAGCTCTTGGTACTACTTTTGGGACTATTCTCGGCCTGGATCTTTCGAGTTCAATTATTTTATCCGGCTTTGTAGTCATTCTTTACACTGCCACAGGTGGGTTATGGTCGGTCGCCGTGACAGATGTACTGCAATTGATTATATTATTTGTTGGATTGGGCTTGGTCGTATGGGCAACTGTGAGCACCTGGTCTGAAATCACGGAAGTGACTTTGCAGTATAGCCGGTCATTTGGCGATAAAGCCTGGTTTTGGCCACGGAATGGAGTGTTGGGTGTCGCAAAAGCTCAATGGTATGATAGTGCACTCCTTTTAATTTTTGGTGGTATTCCCTGGCAGGTTTATTTTCAAAGAGTCCTTTCATCTAAAGACGCCAGAACAGCCCGGAATTTATCCATATTAGCCGGTGTGATCTGCTTGATAGCAGCAATACCTCCTATACTTATAGGTATGATCGCAAACACGACAGATTGGGTGTCCCTGGCATTGCCACCAATTGAAGATCCTTCGTTTGTACTTCCCCATGTGATAAAATATCTCACCAATCCGATCGTGGCAACCATTGGTTTGGGAGCAATTGCAGCAGCGGTGATGTCATCTGCCGACTCGTCTATTCTAGCTTCTTCTTCCGTCATTGTCTGGAACGTTTTTCCGCGTAAGAATGTCTCCGGTCAGGATCAGCTCTTGCGGATGATCCGTAAGATTATTTGGGTCGTTGGTATCAGCACTATTTTGATTGCATTGAAAGTGGGCAGTATTTACCAATTATGGTTTCTCTGCAGCGATCTGGTCTATTGCCTGCTCTTCCCTCTTTTGGTGACTGCTTTATTTGATCCTAAAGCCAACAGAGTTGGGGCCTATTCCGGATTTCTCCTGGCTCTCTTCCTGAGGTTGGGAGGTGGAGATCCATTTTTGGGAGTGGAACCCTGGCTCCCGTATCCACAGGTTGATGGGTTCATTACCCTGCCATTTAAAACGTTGGCAATGCTGACAGGCCTGATCACGATCATGGTTGTTTCCCGGCTTTTTCCTGAAAAGCAATAAACTTTCATTTTAGGGCACTCTATTACCTCTGAATGAGTAAAAATTCAATAAGATGCAAGCCAGACAAGGCTGGAGGAAGGATGATAGCCGTAGCTATCTGACTGACGATCAACGACGTATGGCGCAGCATATTATTGAATAGATTTTCGAAGAAAATTGTTTTTACCATGAAGGGGGTTAATAGAGGTGCCCTTTAGATTTTTTTTTGGTACCGGTGTCTTTTTGTCCATTTCTTCGTAGCGAAGCCCAATCCATCAATCGGGCAGGATCACCATTGCTCCTCCTATCTGTTGACCGTTTATAGATTCAAGGGAGCTTTATGATGGGTTTGCAGCGTTATTTTTTTCTCCCTTTCTTTCCTGATATAATACACGATTGATTTTTGTTTATAGGGATACAATTATATCTTTGCCTACCTTTTAAAACAGCCAACTGAACGGTGAGATGGGTGAGTGGCTGAAACCAACGGTTTGCTAAACCGTCGTACTCTTAACGGGGTACCGAGGGTTCGAATCCCTCTCTCACCGCAATCAAAATTGTATGCCCACGATAGTGGGCTTTTTTCTGACCAGAATTCACAGGAGCTTGCTCTGAGTGAATTATGTCAGAAAAAAGAAAGCATCCGTCAGGATGCTCATATCAATTTTGATTGACCTCCCCCCCTGGGATCAGCGAAGCTAATCCCTCTCTCACCGCAATCAAAATTGATATGCCCACGATAGTGGGTTTTTTTCTGAACATAAGTCACCTGTACATTGTCCAGTGGAAGATGTTGAATAATTCTGAGATCATTTTTGTGATAGGCAAGGCGCAAAGCGAAGGCATAGCCTAAGCTATGGTGAGTATTTGCAACGCAGTATATCGCAAAAAGGAACCAGAATTAACGGCAATCTTTCAGTGGACAATGTACTAGTGCTTGCTCCGAGTGAATTATGTCAGAAAAAAGAAAGCATCCGCCAGGATGCTCATATCAATTTTGATTGACCTCCCCCCCTGGGATCAGCGAAGCATCTCTCTCTCACAATCAAATACTGAAATACCAACATGAGGCAAATCACTTGTTCAGAAAATGTCCGTTATCTTTTCTAAAAGTGGAGACTCCACATGGAAGAAAATCAGGACGACTTCCGATTTCAGAATAGACGTGCATATTTCAACAACCTCTCCTCTTAGATGCCGAAGGGATTCAGGAATCCTAAAGACTTTCCAATCTCGAGTATGCGGAGTTTTGTGTGCAGGTAGTTTTTTATTACATTGAATTCATTAGATAAAATCACTGATGAAAAATTCGTATCGATTAAAAGTAGGGATTGACAGTTATTGCTTTCACCGGTTATTTGGTGAAGTATATCCGCACCAATATAAAACAGAAGTACCTTTTTCCATGCAGGACTTTTTAGCCTATGCCAACGAGGTTCAGGTCGATGGAGTATCGCTTGAATCATGCTTTTTTCCTGAATTCTCCACCGGATACCTGACCGAGGTAAAAGGGTGGTTGGAGGAATATGGCTTTGACAGAGTCTATGCCTGGGGGCATCCAGACGGCCTTGAGGGTGGCAAAAATGAACGCGAATTTGACGACATGCTTCAGCATATTCACTATGCCAAGAGCATCGGTGCCGATGTGATGCGGGTGGTCGGCAGTAGTCTTATGTTTCGTTTTGAACCCCATGAACCGCAGTTGGAGAAACTGGCAAATATGTTTAAAACAGCCGTCAAAGAGGCTGAATCCCAGGGGATTAAATTAGCGATTGAAAATCATATCGACTATAACTCAGATGAGATATTGTGGCTGCTAAAAGAAGTGAATTCAGATTATTTCGGAGTTAACTTTGATTCCGGTAACTTCCTGCGGGTATTGGATGACCCGGTCAAAGCCATGGAAAAACTGGCTCCATACGTACTGGCAACCCACATTAAAGACCTGTTGCCGGTCTTCGGACTTCCGGTCGACGAGTGGTACTTCTTCTCCTGTGTACCAACGGGTAAAGGACTGATAGATAATCAACGCATCGCTCAACTGCTGGTCGACCAGCAGTATCAGGGGTTTTTTGCCGTAGAGACGGATACTCTGCATCCCGATTATGCATTTGAAGAGCTCAACGTCGTAACCAAAAGTGTTCAGCAACTAAAAAATATTTCCAATAAATGTCAATATGAATAAGGTCAAAAGCATGCAGGAATTAAATGTAGGTATTATCGGATATCAGTTTATGGGCAGAGCCCACAGCAATGCCTGGATCAAGGCTCCCTTATTCTTCGATTTGAATATCCAGCCCATTCTAAAAGCAGCTTGTGGAAGAAATAAAGATGATTTGCGCACTTTTGCAACAAAATGGGGTTGGCAGGATATTGAGACCAATTGGAAAAAACTTGTGGAACGGTCCGATATCGACATTATAGACATTTCTCTTCCCCAACATCTCCATTATGATGTAGCAATGGCAGCCGCTAAAAACGGGAAACACATTTTTTGTGAAAAACCCATGGCATTTAGCAGGAAACAGGCGGAAGAAATGCTACAGGCAGCAGAGGAAAACAAGGTTCTGCATTATTTAAATCATAACTACCGTCGTACGCCAGCAGTCATGCTCGCGAAGCAAATGATTGAACAAGGGAAAATCGGTAGGATTTTCCATTGGCGGGGTGCTTATCTGCAGGATTGGATTGTGGATCCGGAGTTTCCTTTGACCTGGCAATTGAGAAAGGAAACAGCACATGCGGGTCCTCACTGGGATCTGAATTCACATAGCGTTGACCTGGCTCTTTATCTGGTGGGATCTATAAGTTCGGTATCCTGCCTTACAACGAATTTTATAAAGGAGAGACCATTACCGGGCGAGGGGGCATCCGCTTTTACATCCGGTACAGGAGTCCAAAAGGAAATGGGACCGGTCACCGTGGAAGATGCAGCACTCATGATGGTGGAATTTGAGAATGGTGCGATTGGATCATTCGAAGCTACCCGGTTTGCTACTGGCAGGAAAAATGGAAACACTTTTGAGATCTATGGCAGCTATGGTAGTCTGGCATTTGATATGGAGCGGATGAATGAACTCCAGTTTTACTCAAATGATGATCCCGCTGGAGAACAAGGTTTCAGGACGATCCAGACAACTGATCCGACTCACCCCTACATGACGCACTGGTGGCCACCCGGACATATCATCGGTTATGAACATGGATTTATACACGCGGTAGCCGATTTTCTGGAAGCCATAGATCAGGATAAAGAAATTCGACCCAATTTTGCAGATGGAGTAAAAATACTGGCGGTTCTAGAAGCTGGTTTGGAATCTGCAAAATCGGGTAAAAAAACCCTGGTAGTCTGAAGAATTCGAGACCTAATTCAAATCCGGCTTATTCGGAATCCGCATGTTTTGATCTGTATACCATCCGGAGAATTATCAACTTTTCTCTTTTTTGATCCATTTGTAGGGTTTTGGGAATTGTAAATAAGGATTTCCCCGGTTGAAAAAGCCTGTTCTTCCTATGGAGTCGTTGATTAAAACATTCCTAAATTTCGGCCCATCATGGAAAAGAGAGATCAAAATCTGGGTATCATATTCGCAATCCTTGGATCATTACTCTTTTCGACTAAGGCAATTTTTGTAAAGCTTGCCTACCTATATCAGATTGATAGCATATCGCTGTTATTGCTTCGGATGTTATTTGCGCTGCCTTTTTATCTTATTATGATTAGCCAGGTGATCAGAGTTAAATGGAGGGAGTGGTGGTCGATACCTAAAAAATACTGGTTGTCATTGGTCATCGCTGCTACTCTGGGATATTACCTTTCGAGTCTCCTAGACTTTTTAGGTCTACAGTATATCGGAGCCAGCATTGAGCGTTTAATTCTGTTTATTTACCCCACCTTCATCGCTATTATTAGTTTTTTAGTTTTCAAGGAGAAGGTAACCCCCTATCAGGCTGGGGCTCTGGCCCTTTCCTATATCGGACTGCTTTTTGTTTTTGGACGAAATCTCGAATCCATATCGCTGGATTCAGATTTTTGGAAGGGCTCTTTTCTGATCCTTGGATGTGCATTAACATTTGCGATTTCGAATGTGATGAGTCAATGGCTGATACCAAAGTTTGGAGCCACATCATTCACCAGTTTAACGATGATGTTAGCCTGCTTTTTTGTCATTGGTCACTTTCTTTCTGTGCGGCAAGTGTCGGTACTTTTTACTTACGAGACCAACGTATATTTGTATGCCTTGGCCATGGCCACCATAGCTACTGTAATTCCATCGTATATTATCAACTATGCCATTCAACGGATCGGTGCTACCCGTTCATCAATTTTAGCTAATGTTGGCCCTATTTCGACCATTTCTATGGCTTATTTGTTATTGGGTGAAAGACTTTTACCTGTTCAGATAGATGGTGCTGTAATGGTGATCATTGGAGTTACCATCGTGAGCATCGAAATGAGGCGAAAAAAACTAAAACCGGCTAAAGTTTAAGAAATATTTCTCCATCAGGTGATCTTACTGCTTTTTGTCGTAAACCAGATTTTAACTGGGAAACCCATTTATTAGTGATCATTTAATATGGAGAGCTGGCATACTATTTTACTTTTGAAACAGTATTCCAATAGAAAACCGTTACAAAAATTTTAAAATGAAGAGATCCTTGCTTGTACTCCTGGTGATTTGTTCTTATTCCCTCTTTGGTCAGGACAAAAACCGGCTGATTGAATTTCCGGATATTCCGGGTTATAAAACCCTCAAATGTGATTTTCACATCCATACCGTTTTTTCTGATGGTTCTGTCTGGCCTGATATCCGGATTGATGAAGCAGTAAAAGATGGTCTGGATGCAATTTCATTAACCGAACATCTGGAGTACCAACCCCACATAGATGACCTGCCGCATCCTGATCGCAACCGGTCATATCTGATTGCAAAGGAATTGGCAAAGCCTCATAATCTTATAGTCGTTCATGGAGCAGAAATTACCCGAAGATTGCCCCCGGGTCACGCCAACGCTATATTTATTACCGATGCCAATAAACTCAACATAAAGGATTCGGTTGAAGCTTACCGGGAAGCTCATCGTCAGGGAGCCTTTGTTTTTTGGAATCATCCGAATTGGATAGCCCAGCAGAGGGATGGTGTGGCAACTATTACTGCCCTGCATAAAATGCTGATTGAGGAGAACCTGCTACATGGTATTGAAGTGGTCAATGATCTTACTTATTCCGACGAAGCTTTGCAACTAGCCATAGATCATAATCTGACAGTGATGGGTACATCGGATATCCATGGTCTGGTTGACTGGCAATATCAATTGGATCAGGGAGGACATCGCCCGATCAGCCTGGTATTTGCAAAGGAAAAGTCAGAGTCTGCAATTAAAGAAGCCCTGTTTGCCCGTCGCACAGTCGCCTGGTTTAATAACCTTTTAGTGGGAGAAGTCAGTGTGATGGAACCTCTGATCACCACTTCAGTTAAGGTGAAAAAGGCAACTTATCAGGGGCCATCATCAGTAGTTACCGTCGAGCTTGAAAATACATCGGATGCGACTTTTATGTTGCAAAACCGGTCCTCTTTCACATTCCATAGTGACAGCGATATCGTGATCATTAAACCACATTCAGCAACGACAATCGAAGTCAAGACACTGGAACAGAGACCAGATTTTGATCTTCGGTTTGAAATTTTAAATGCCTTGACAGCACCCAATCAACATCCGGTTATATCATGGAGTGTCGAGGTAGACATGTAAAGCTAACGGCAATAAACCTGTGTCAAAACATTGGGACGGAATCCCCTTTGATTTCACCTAATGGACTTCAGGGGGGTAAGTGCTTTTTCAAAAAGGTTTTTAGTCATTTGCTGAACCCTGGGGTCCGGAGTGGAAAAATCAATGATGTTACTCAGTTTCATCGGATGCTGATAGGCAGGGCTTTTTGCCAGTGGTTGAATCCAAAAACAGGTTCCGGCATTAAAAACATAGTTGCCTTTGTCTGTCGTATAAATGGTTGCTACCCAGGCAGGAGGGTCTTCTCTGCCAAAACCCACATTACTGACCTTGTTTTCTACCAATACTATCAAATCATCCTGAGGACCTACGGGTCGGCCATGATACTCCCAGCCAACAAGATTTTCAATGCTATCTCCTTCTTTCAAACCTGTTTTGTCGTAAAGCCAATGATCCGGTTCTTTACAAATGAAACTACCATAACCAACTCCGTAGGAAACTGATCCCATTAACCCCTGATCATCCAGATCAACACCTGGACTTCTTCCCATGGTGCGATCAGGTCGAAAGTCAGAAGATGGTTCAAGGTAGATGGGACCGGATACCGAATTTCCACTGAGGAAGAGGAGATTTACCCCGGAATCCCTGGCGGTTTTAACATTTTCTACCATCCTATAGGTCCAGTATTCATCATGACCTACCGACAAAAAAGCTTTTGCCCTAAGCAGTCCCTCTGCATTTCGGTCTGTGTCCAGGTTTGAAATGTACGTAACATCATAACCCTGTTCTTCCATCCAGTAGCAAAGCGTATATTCCCACAGGAGAAATTCTCCACCTCCATGGGAGAGTCCATTAAATGCAGATGGCAGGAGGTTGACATAAAGAGCATACGGCCGGTCAAAACTGCTACGGGTCACGGTAGTTACTGAGGCACCTCTCCAGGGTTGGTGCGCCTCATCATATAGGCTATGCCAGTATGGCCATCGGTTGTAGGACTGCCAGGTAAGGTCTGAGCATTGAAAGAGAAAATCAGCTTGTCTGTCATCGGCGACTATAAAGATGATATAAGATTGGTTGCTATCCGGGATCGTAGTCAACTTGCAGAGATAAACCCCACTTAACCAATCTGGTGGAACCACCATTTTATAGGATGCATTCCACTTGCATTCGAAGAAATTGGAAAGGGAATCGGGTTCGGGATCGGCCTGAATTTCCCCTTCCAAAGGTCCAACATGTAGTTTAAGATTCCCCCCCAGCCCCTGATAATAACCCATCCGGTAAATATCGATTGTGTATTGGGTCGCAGGGTTGGTGCTCACAAAAAAACTAATGGAATCACCCTTACCAAGGCTCATCCTGGAGCAATAGCCTTCGATCTCCCTCCTCCGGCAGAACTGATGGTCGGGGTAGGAGCAGGTATCATATGGTACCTGAATCAGCCATGCACTGGAACCTGGTAACCGATTCTCAGCCACGATGGCATTACTGGTCTCAGGATCCTCCTGGTTCTTGCATGAGAACATGAGGAAACAGATGATCAGGTAAAGGGCGGTCTTCGTCATTGATCGAAAATTGGTATACAAAACGAATCCTGAATTTAGTCAAATTGTAAAAAACCCGGTATGCCTGGGTTAATAGTAGACTCTCTTTTATGGTATGCAGAATGGGTTACGACTAATTCCGGCGTGCGTTTGAATTCCAAACGATTGGAGTGCCTGGTTGCGGAGGATTTGTGTGTGATCAAACAATGTCCGAACAGATTTGGAAAAATATAAAGGACAAAAAAAGAGGGTTAAATCTCCCCAGATTTAACCCTTTTTCAAAATAGTAATCCCAAATGGAAAGACGGGATATCATTACAAATAAAGGATTGCAATAATTTTACCAAAAGTTGAAAAATGATATCTGCCTAGTGTATTTCAAAAATAACTCCGATGCAATTGATTAATAATCAGATTGTTATGTGTTAGCACTGATGAGTGTTAAAATTTTCACAAACCGTTATTCCTTTACAAAACGAACGGTTGCTTTCTTCTCACCGAGATGTACATGCACCATATAGTTGCCAAAAGGTAAGTCATTAGTCGGTATAGTTGCATGGGATTCGGGGAGATCCAATTTGAGCGATTTTATCTGCTGTCCTAAATGATTAAATAATTCCAGTTGGTGAATTCTAAACCCATTCCCAACGGAAATATTGACCCGGTCGGTGGCGGGATTGGGAAATGCACGCAGTTGTGATTCCAAAGCTACATCTATCAGGGAGGTAGTAACTTCATCGAAACGGGTTCCGGAATTGAGGATCGCTTTACTGGTGATATCCTGAACGAAAGCAATAATGTAAGCCTGATCTGGCATAACCCCATTACGAAGCATATAATTGTATGTTACAGTGGTCGATTGCCCCGCTCCAGGCATAGCAAAGTCATCGCCATCAGGATCGGATACAAATTCCCTCAATACATCGAGGTGTTCGGTTTCACCATTCTGAGCCTGAAGCGCTACACTTTGTTCAAGGAGCGCGACAAAAAGCTTATAGTCGCCCTGCGGTAAGGTGGATGCTGCCTTGATTGTGATTTGGATCACCGGCGAATTTCCTACGTCCTCAGCCACTTCCAGCGCCAATGGTGAAGTCTCATCGAGATGATCCTTAATATCATCTTCGAAAATTTGATCTGCACTTGAACTCCGTACTCCATTAAGAATAATGGAAGGAGTTGCCCCGATATTATAGTAGGACTTCCTGGCAACGTTATCTTCTTTATTGAAATTGTATAAAGGACATTGCGGATAGGGTACGTCGGGGTGAATAGTAACGCGATGAAGTTGACTGGAATACTGGTTATAGACCGTGCGCAGAGACGGATTTCGGTTTGCACAGATCCCGCAATAGGTATTTGTGAACCATTCTACCAACTGGTATTTGGCATATTGAGCATCTGCCAATAGAGGCAAGATCAGAAAGAGAAGTAAGTATATTTTTTTCATTGTGGTTTGTGTCAAATCAGTTTATTAAACTGCAATATTACGAGATTTGTTTTATGACTTTCTACTTTAATGGTAGTATGGCATAGGCCTGGGCAGGTCAGATCCTATTGATAGAATTGTCATGATTCTCCTACCAGAAGTTTGATACGTGAAGGTCGAAGTCACGGTTTGGGATCGAAATCCGCCATTTTTTACATAATTGATCCAATAAGGCATAGTTGGTATTTGGTAATATTGAGAAAGCACCTTGAAATGTTGTTAATTTGCGTCAAAATTGACTGATACTTGATTGACTTTCAGGATAGCAGGAGTGTTTTTTCTAATGATCGATATTCAAGAGGTGTCGCTTAAACTGGGGAGCCTGAATTCATGACAAACTATTTGTATTTCATCCTACTCATGTGTCTGTTTGGCTGTAAGCCAGAACATCAGCCAATCTTTGTTCAGTATTCTGGTGAGACGATGGGTACCTACTACCAAATAACTTTTGCTCAGGTGGAAGAAAGTCCTGACCACAGCACGATTGAACGTTGGTTGTCGGAGCTAAACCGTTCATTGTCAACCTATGATCCGGGTGCAACCATCTCTATATTTAATCAGTCAGAAAGTGGTATTAGTCATCAAACCATCAATAACCCTCGCTTAAGTAGTTATTTTTTCGACAATGTGGTTATCTCGACCGGGATTTTTCATGAATCGCAGGGAAACTTCGATCCCACAGTGATGCCTCTGGTCAATTACTGGGGATTTGGTTATGATAAACAAAAAGCAATCACCCAGATCGATACCCAGCGTGTCGATTCGTTAAAAGCATTTGTGGGATTTGATAAGATGCTGAAGTTGAACGCTACCCAGGATTCTCTTTATAAGGTGGATTTTCGTTGTCAGCTCGATTTTAGTGCGGTTGCCAAAGGTTATGCCATTGATGTAATTGGTCAATTTTTAGAAGACAGTTTTTCCATTCATGATTACCTGGTTGATATCGGTGGTGAAGCCCGGGCCAAAGGTACCAACCGCGAAGGAAATTCATGGAGAATTGGTATCAATGAACCGGTTGAAAATGGTGCTTACAACCATCTTCAATTTATCATCGAATTACAGGATCGGTCCATCGCGACCTCGGGAAATTACCGGAATTATTATGAATTTAATGGTCAGAAGATCAGTCATACTATTAATCCAAAAACCGGGTTTTTTGAAAGGAATGATTTATTGAGTGCGAGTATCATTACCAAAGATTGTGCAATTGCCGATGGTTTTGCAACCGCTTGTATGGCGATGGGATATGAACCGGCATTGAAAATGGTGGAGGCTAACAATGAGCTCGAAGCCATATTGATCTATATTGATTCGAATAATGAAATAAAACATTACATTACTCCCGGGTTAACAGAATTTGTATCATCCGGTAAATAGTTTAAATGGATTTTAATTTAGAAAAGAACCTTTGTTTTTTTGATGTGGAAGCAACCGGCTTGCACGTCATGAGAGACAGAATTATTCAGATTGCAATCAGGAAATATTTTGCCGACAAAAGACCGGCTACGACATATTTGCAACTCATTAATCCGGGTATTCCGATCAGCAAGGAGGCCATGGAAATAACGGGAATCACTCCTGCTGATTTACGGAATAAGCCGATTTTTAGTCAGGTAGCCAAAGAAATTTTCGAATTTATCGGAGACTCCGATTTAGCCGGATATAATAGCAATCGGTTTGATATTCCGATTTTAATGGAAGAATTAAACCGGGTGGGTTTTGATTTTTCGATGGAAGGTCGGCGAAGTATTGATGTACAACGAATATTTTACCGGATGGAACCTCGTACATTGCGTGCAGCGCATCGATTTTATTGTAGTCAGGAGATGGGCAACAATCATGATGCTCTTGCCGATGTGGAAGCGACTATTGCGGTTTTGAAGGGCCAATTGCAAAAATATGAGGGTGTTGACCTCATTGATGATGAAGAACAGATTGAGGCACCTGTGAGAAATGATATGGAGGCACTGCATCAGTTTACCAATGACCCAAAAATGTTGGATGTGACACAAAAATTAAAATACGATGATCAGGGAAATGTCGTTTTTAATTTTGGCCGTTACCTGGGTCGGCAAGTGAAGGAGGTCCTAATGGAAGATCAGGATTATTATCACTGGATAATAAAAAAAGAGTTTTCGGTGCAGGTGAAAGGTATTGTCAGAAAGATCCATCAGGATATTCATGCAAATCAATAGAAGTAGCCTCTGTGTTTTGTTGCTTTCTGTCTTTGTTGCCTCCTGTTATGAGAAAAAGGAGGGATGTCTTGATGTGCTTGCATCTAATTTTGCTTTGGATGCTGATATTAATTGTTGTAAAGACAAACAGAACTGTTGCTGCAAATATCCTAAACTCACTCTGAGTATTAAGCAACAATATGAAAGTGAAAATCTGGCTGCTGGTAAAATCTATCTCACCAATCTGGGTCAGCCGTTTATGATTGAAGACATTCATTTTTTCATCTCTAATGTGCGA
>JBGTCB010000092.1:0-13828 GCA_041748995.1 Saprospiraceae bacterium
GAAAATTCAGAATTATTTATGGACATTTTACGTACAAACGGCACGATTGACCGATGATAACTGATTCCATCGATTACCTGAGGTCGATAGCTAAAATATTTTCCTGCCTGATAAATGGTATTTGTGGAGAATTTAGTGATCAATTCGGTTTCAAAAGAAAGTCCCGATGTGATCTCTTCGATCAGATTTAAATCTTGATCGTAAATTTGCGTATAGGTTTGATTATTATTTCTGTGGATGAGGGAAAAGAGATTGTCAGATATCTTGTTAACTTCTGAACCTTCTGACCATGGTAACACCAGGCTATCTACTACCGTCAGATCCTCCAGTCGATGCTTTCTTATAATGTGATTCTCGTCTAGCGAAAAGAAGTTTCGACCTAGATTAAAGATGTGAAGGATGGATTTTGATTCTTTTTTACTTATAATGTTACCCTGCCAATCTAGAGCATAAACAACTGATGAAGCTTTAGGATACAAATATTCATGAAGTACCAGTATGCTGTCGATCAAAAGCCCATTTAGCGGAAACAACCCAAAGTAAAAAGGTACTCGTCTTACAAATTCAAAATTTCGATCAAATATTACAATATCATTATTTTCTATTATTGTGATATAATTGCCAGCAAATAAAGGATACTCATGGGCTAAAACATCTCTGCCAAACAAATCTTTGGCCTCCAGTACGTTCAATTGTCTGTCTAACTTCCAGGCGTATGTTGATGTTCCACCATAGTCAGAGCCTAATTGCACAAAAGCAAGTACATGGATGACTGTATCTTCATATTGTAGTGATTGGACATAGCCCACTTCATAATCTCCAATATTTAGAATTTTATATGAAATAAATTGACCCATGGTGTCAAATAGCCAAATAGTGGGATATTGACATAATCCGACTGAACCTCCAAATAGAACCTTGTCATCGAAAAGTTCTATTTGAGTAATCTTTCCAAATTGAAACTCCTGCTGTGACAGCGCATATTCGAAATTTTGACTTAGAATTGTTGATGGAAAAATAAATATCAAGAAGAGAACCAGAGAGCTTAAATTTTGAACTATCGGGAATTTCATCACTACAAGTTTTATGATTATTCAATCTTGATAAAAGATCCCATAAATATATTCTTACCATCGATTAACCGGAGGAGGTAGGCGCCAGGACTTAAGCCATTAATATTAATTTGGTTTTCATGGGCTAAGGTTGTCTGCAGGATCTGTCCGGTAACAGACCAGATTTCAACTTTGTTACTCAGGAGCGATGGGCGACTGCGGTGACCAATCGATATAAAATCTTGTGCCGGATTGGGATAGAGCACCAGTCGCTCGGGTGAAGATGTCAGACTTACCGAAGTAGAAATGTCTTCAACAGTGAAGACTGTGCCGGTATCGCTGGTGATGAGATGATTGGGCCCGACGATATAGAAATTTAATTTTGGAGCATCGGCGACCCAACCCAGTGAATAGACTGAATCGGCAATGGTCATTTGTTGGCCGGGGGCAAGGGTAAAGTCAGCATAATACCGGTAGTCTTGAATATAATATCCGCAGTAGGATAGCTGTACGGATCCAATGTAATGACCGAAATTGGTAATGGTTTGATCTCCTCTATTTTCGATGGTAAAAGTATAGTGGAAATAATCATATGGATAGCTGCAAAAATAGTTGTCAGCAAAATTGAAGCAATGGTTGGAGGAGATTGGATTGATAATATTGACATCGACGATAGTCAAATCTGGCTTGTCTGGAGACGACTCCGATTTAAGATTGATTTTACGGAGTACAGGGATTAGGCCCCGTACTTCCGGGCCGGTTACATTGATTTGATAGGAACTGGATATCTGATATAGATTTTCCTTATTGTCGATCGCACCTTGTATTTTTCGTTCATCTCTTGGTGTGAAAGGAATTGTTTGCACCAGATTCAGATCTAAGTTATATAAACCCAATTTAGAGGGACCATTCTCCTGATGGAAGGCTATTTCGAGTTGTTGATCATTTATTTTACAAAATTCAGTTTCTGTATAGTCGGGATCCGAAAGGCTGTCCATCTGCTCAAAGCTATCTGCATTGTAGATCCTGATTTGCCCATCTGTTCCAGATGTAATTAACGTGCCTCCGAACAACTCAATTTGCGTAAATGGAGCAATTGCCTTCGCTTCTAAAACAGTACCGGTCATATCAATTTTGTGGAGCGATGATCTGCTGTAACTCTCGAAGGCAATGATATGATTCTCAAAAAGAATTACATCAGGATTTGAAAGAGTTTCTGGTAAAAGTACTTCATCCACCTTCGTCAGATCGTGAGTATAAAGAAGGGTTTTTCCTTTAACAGTGATCGTCGTCAACGAGTCCGAAGATCGTGCGATTGGGTCACCATAACTGAATTCCCCGGTTATCAGAAATTCAAACTCACCTACCTTCTGCAAGTTCTCATTGATTTTCCACTGGTAGATCGTGTAACCACCAACGTCACATGCATGTCCGGTATAGGCGTTCGCAATGATTAATTGTTCAATGCTATCGTACCGTAGATCAGTAATGTATCCATAATAACGTTCGGGCTTTTCCGGTACAAAGGTTTGGTAATTAAGAAAATTGCCCACAGTGTCGAAAACAATGATAATCGAACTGCCTTCACCCTTTAGACCTCCTCCCAGAATTACCCGATCACCCACGACCAAAATATCATTGATTTTCGCGCCTGCCAGCTCGGATTCGGTCATTGCGTACTCAAATATTTGGGAAAACGAATGAATGGTCAGAGCAAAAACTATTGAAAAGCTGAGAATGAATTTCATTATGTCAAGAGGATTTACTGTTAAAGTTAGGTTAGTTTTAGGTTTTTCAGATTTTAACAATTCAGGTACTTTTGGTGTTTTCAATCGAGCATACCCATGAGGGCAGTGCTTTTTCGGTATAAAAAGCAGCCATCCACCGTGAAAAACGGCGACTGGACAAATAGCCTCCAGCCAGGTACAGACTTTTAACTGAGAGCTTTAAAAAGAATGATTGATGATGCAGAGGTTCGTTAGACAAGGAGCGTTAGCGGCTTGATGGTGAAGCCGGCAATCGTAGCTTTCTGACATTAGAGAAAATGGTCATATTAAATCAGTGCAAATTGGGCTATTTCCACAGCCTCCTGATTGGATCAGTGCCCAAAATGAGTATAGGAGGCTTAGTGAGATCTGGAATCAGATAGAGACACATAAAAAAACCTGTCTGCCATTGAAGACAAACAGGTTTGGATCTTGATAACTACGGACTAAAAGAGTGTATGCTATTGCAGGATGATTTCTTTCTCTTCAACCATCTTGCGGATATTGATCAAGGCATATCGCATTCGGCCCAGTGCGGTATTGATACTCACTCTGGTCAACTGAGAAATTTCTTTAAAGCTCATATCGGCATAGTGACGAAGGATGACAACCTCTCTTTGTTCAGAGGGTAGGCTGTCTACCAGATGCCGGATGCGCTCATGAGTCTGACTCTTAATCATTGAAGTCTCCATGTTTTCTTCCGAAACATGCAGTACATCGAAGATGTCGAAAGATTCCGTTGGTGCAACCTGCGGTCTTCTCTTCTTTCGGCGGAATTGATCAACACACATGTTATAGGCAATTCGCATCGCCCATTGGACAAATTTCCCCTCATGGTTGTATTTACCACTGCGGAGCGTGTTGATGATTTTGATGAAAACCTCCTGGAAGATGTCTTCTGCGAGGCTTTGTTCTTTTACAAACAGATAGATGGAAGTGTAGATCTTACTACGATGACGATTGAGGAGCTCCTCAAAAGCTCGTTCATTTCCTTCTAAATATTGCTGGATTAGTTCCTGATCGCTATAGGGAGTAACTTGCATACGACTACAACTTTTGATTTAGTTTAACAATTCTGTGATGTCGTGTATAAGTTTTACTCTATAAATTATCAGTTTTTTAGTGAAGTTTGAGATCCGAGATCCCTAAAAATAGTAAATCAAATTAAACAAATCTTAAAAGCCTTGTTTATTAACTATTGTTTAACTCTAGACTCTTAATTTGCGGTCACTATACAGTGACGGTAGTTCAAAAGTATAGATTCATTTGTAATTTTTACAAGAATCAGACCAACTTTTTCAAATTTTGCTTTTTTTAACATTTATACTGTTGATTTCCCGAGGGCTACTTATATGAAAAATTCGTTAAAAGACACCATTTTTATTAAAGGAGCCCGTGCCAATAATCTGCAGAATATTGACCTCGAACTACCTAAGAATCAATTGATTGTGGTTACAGGCGTGTCCGGATCAGGGAAATCTTCTATCACGATTGATACCCTGTATGCAGAAGGTCAGAGGAGATATGTAGAAAGTTTGTCTTCTTATGCCCGGCAATTCCTTAGCCGGATGAAAAAACCGGAAGTTGATTATATCAAAGGTATTTGTCCCGCTATCGCTATTGAGCAAAAAGTCACCACCAGTAACGCCCGGAGCACGGTAGGCTCTTTGACTGAGATCTATGATTATCTCCGTCTTTTGTATGCCCGAATCGGCAGAACCTACTCACCCGTTTCCGGTGAAATGGTTAAGAAACATGTAGTACAGGATGTAGGGGAGTTCATTCATGATATGCCACAAGACTCCCGGGTGATACTGCTGATACCTCTTCATCAACAATATACCGAAAGAACTATTCACCAGGAGTTAACCCTGCTGCTTCAAAAGGGATATTCACGGGTATTGTACCAATCGGAACAGCTTTTCATTGAAGATTTGTTGCAATCAAAGGATAAAATTTTAAGAAAAACGATTGCAGAAATAGATAAATCACAGATCCGGGTCATTATTGACCGATTTGTCGTTCAAGCCGATAACATCGAAAACCGGAAACGAGTCGCTGACTCGGTTGCAACGGCCTTTGCAGAGAGTGGTGGGGAGTGCTATATACTCAGGGAAGGAGCGGACGAAACCTTTTTCAATAATAAATTTGAATTGGATGGGCTCACTTTTATCGAACCCAATCAGCATCTTTTTAACTACAATAATCCCTTTGGTGCCTGCCCTCGCTGTGAAGGTTTTGGTCGGGTGATGGGCATCGATGAAGACAAGGTCATACCCGATCCGGCCATGTCTGTCTATGATGGGGTGATCCACTGCTGGAAAGGGGAAAAATCAGGTAAATACCTGGAGAAATTGTTACAAACGGCCCATCATTTTGATTTTCCCATCCACCGGTCCTATGAACACCTCACGGATGAAGAGAAGGATCTTTTGTGGGATGGCAATGAATATTTCAAAGGCATCAATGATTTCTTTGATCATCTGGAGAAAAAGTCCTATAAAATCCAGAACCGGGTCATGATTGCCCGATACCGGGGCCGTACTATTTGTCCTCAATGTAAAGGCTCGCGCTTACGCGAAGAGGCTTCTTTTGTGAGGATAGCCGGCAAGAATCTTAATGATCTGATCACTTTACCGATTGACACCTTATTGGATTATTTTCAGAACATTCCGCTTTCAGAACATGATCAGAAGGTTGCCCAACGATTATTACTCGAAATCACCAGCCGTTTAAAAAACCTTTGTTCGCTGGGTCTGGACTATCTGCACCTTGATCGGGTATCTTCAACCTTGAGCGGGGGTGAAACACAACGGATCAACCTGACCAAGTCGATCGGGAGCAATCTGACCAATTCGATGTATATCCTGGATGAACCCAGTATTGGGCTGCATGCCAGAGATACCGAAAAGTTAGTCCGGGTATTGAAGGATCTTCGTGATCTTGGAAATACAGTGATTGTGGTTGAGCATGAAGAAGATGTAATCCGCAACGCAGATTTTCTGGTGGACATGGGTCCGGATGCCGGTATTCATGGGGGTAAGGTAGTTTATGCAGGACCTTTTAACAAACTCAATGGAAAATGTAAAGACAGTCTGACGGCCGATTATCTCCAGCATCGTAAACATATCCCCATTCCATCTGGCCGGCGAAAATCAACGAACAAAATCTCATTCAAAGGCATTCGCCAGCATAACCTGCAGAACGTCGATGTCGATCTTCCTTTAAATACAATGACGGTGGTATCCGGGGTATCGGGTTCGGGAAAGAGCACCCTGGTCCATGACATCTTTTATGAAAGCTTGAAAAACTACCTGGAAGACCCATCCCGAAAACTCAATGGTAATTTTAAATCAGTCTCTGGTGATTTTTCTTTAATCAGTCAGATTGAAATGATAAACCAACAACCGATAGGAAAGTCTTCACGCTCTAATCCGGTGACTTATGTCAAAGCTTATGATGCTATCCGCAAATTGATGACTAACCAACAACTTAGCAAGATAAGAGGCTATCAACCGAAGCACTTCTCTTTCAATGTGGAGGGTGGCCGTTGTGATGCTTGTCAGGGTGAAGGTGAAATTGTGGTCGAGATGCAATTTTTAGCGGATGTACGGTTGTTGTGCGAGGATTGTAAGGGGCGGCGGTTTAAAAATGAGATCCTGGAAGTAAAATTCAAAGGGAAGAATATTTCCGAGATTCTGGAGCTTTCCATCGAAGAAGCTCTGACTTTTTTTGAGAGCCAAAATGAAGTGGTCTATAAATTAAAGCCCCTGGATGATGTTGGCTTAGGATATGTCAAACTGGGTCAGTCTTCAAGTACACTGTCTGGCGGAGAAGCTCAGCGGGTGAAACTGGCATCTTATTTAAATCGTGAACGCAACAACGAGCACATACTGTTTATTTTTGACGAACCTACTACCGGATTGCATTTTCATGATGTGGGTCGGCTTCTTGATGCTCTTAATGCGCTGGTCGAACAGGGTCACACCGTGTTGATCGTTGAGCACAATCTCGATGTAGTCAAAAGTGCTGACTGGGTGATTGACCTTGGCCCCGGAGGTGGACGGCATGGGGGAAATGTATTATTTCAGGGTACTCCCGAAGACCTCATAAAAAGTAAGGAGTCCATTACCGCCCAATATTTAAAGGAGAAAATGGAAATAGTATACAAAGTCCAGAAAAAGAAGTAGACATCATAGATTATATTGGCGTGTACGAAGCTTAGCAACAAACCCAGTCAGGAAAAAAATCAAAAAGTCAAGGTACTGACCAAACGTTCTTTTTGCTTCTGACGTCTTTAGTTTAAACTACCATTTAAGACATGAATAGATATGCATGGATGTTGATTCTTTTTATCATAGTCAGTTGCAACAAAGAGAACAATACGCCGCTTAGTACGGAAGAAGAGTTGCAGATGGAAGATCTCATGGAAAGCCTGACGGATTTTCAATGGGATCTCTTTCAGAAGGTGGTGGCTTCAGATGATACGGGTGATAACCTGAATATTTCTCCACTGAGTATTGCCGCGGCGCTTTACATGGCTTATGAAGGCTCATCTGCCGAGACCCGCGATAAAATATCAGAGGCGTTGCGATTACCCACGAATCAAGGTGGTTTTAATCTTGGGCAAGCCTATGAAAACCTAATAAAAGAACTTGAAAAAGATGATGCAGTTTTGTCTACATCAAACGCAGTTTTTTGGGATAAGAACCGCATTTTCCCCCGGGAGGAATTTCTTCAATACACGGTAGAATATTTTAACGCAGGTCGTTTTGACCTGCTTTTTAGCGATCCCTCTGCTTTAAACACGATAAATGACTGGGTGAAAACGTCAACCGAAGGTCGAATTGAAAAAATTATTGAAGAAATTGGAGAGGAGGAGGTTATGTTTTTAATCAATGCCCTCTATTTTAAGGATGACTGGAAGTTTCCTTTTCCGGAAGAGAGTACAGGTACCGGGGATTTTATAAGGAGTGATGGAAAAAGTGTCCAGGCAGAAATAATGCGACAGGATATTTACACTTTGCGTTCATACCAAAGTTCACAATTCTCTGCGGTTGAGATGCCATTTGCAGATACTTCCTACAGTTTGGTGCTTTTACTACCACCAACTGGCCAAACAACTGATCAGTTTATTGCCCAGATGAATAAGAAACGGCTAGCGACCCTGTTTAGTCAGGATCTTCAGACGGGACGAATCTTGCTGGATGTCCCAAAATTTGAGATTGAGTATAAAGTACTGTTGAATGACGTGTTAAAGTCGATGGGTATGGAAATAGCCTTTGATCCTTTCGCAGCAGACTTTTCCAATCTGGGAAGTGCTCCGGAGGGCAATTTGTTTATCTCCAATGTAAATCACAAAACTTTCCTGAAGATTGATGAGAAAGGAGCAGAGGGAGCTGCCGTGACTAGTATTGGAATAGGAGTCACTTCAGCTCCTCCCCACTTTCAGTTTAATCGTCCATTCGTATTTCTGCTTCGCAACCGGAATTCAGACACCTTTATATTTGCTGGTAAGATTGAAGATCCTACGGCTGAGTAAAGGGGACTATTACAGTAGAATTCTGAATTCTTGCTAAATCATCGCACATTCCTTTTTTGGATAGGCATTTCCATTAGTTCTCAGTACAGGCGCTTCAATATGTGGATCAGACTGGTTCTGACGTCCTGTCCTTCCAGCTATAGATTCGTAATATTCGGCATTGTCAAATTTGAGTATCGATCATTCAGATTATTGGGGGCGATTCTGGTTATTTATCAGCAAGATTCATTCCTGATAGCAGACGGAGGATCGTTTGATTCATTAAGAATGCAGCAATATAATTTAAAGGCATTAAAGGGTCAATGGTGTGAAAGGGATTTAACCACCTATTGATAGGTACAATTATTCTATTTTTGCATCTATTGAGGAGGTGCCCTATGTATATTGTCCTGATTTCTTTAGTGCTTGGTTTTTTTGTGGCTTTGCTTTTTGTCAATTTTTATTTTCGCTGGAGGGTACTTAAAGTCTATCACTATTTAACTGCCCGCAAGATTGAGTTTTCAACAGAGCATATTTTTAACCGTAAAAAACTGAAAGCAGACATTTTACCTAAATACCCTGATTCAGAGCAGGAAATCCTGACCTTTGTCAATTACATCCATTTTTCTGTCAAAGTGGCTTCAGCCCTATTAATACTGGTCACTGCTTTTGGCCTGATTCTCATGTATTACAGTAGATATGAAGGTTAAAATTGGTGTCGTAGGTGCTGGTCATCTTGGAAAAATTCATCTGAAATGTTTGCAGGACATTGAGGATTTTGAATTGGTAGGTTTTTTTGATACGGACAAGACCAGGGCTGCAGAAGTAGCTCACGAGATGTCTATATTCCCTTTCGAAAACCTTGCTGACCTTTTAGCCAAAGTCGACGCAGTCGATATTGTTTCACCGACATCCAGCCACTACGAACTCGCAAGATTGGCTCTGTTAGATGATAAACATGTCTTCATCGAAAAACCAGTAACGGCGACTGTAGAGCAGGGACAGTCACTGCTTGCCTTGCAGCAACAAAGGGGTTGCATTGCTCAGGTAGGACATGTAGAACGTTTCAATCCTGCTATGCTTGCTATTCAGCACTTACAAGTTGATCCAAAGTTTATAGAAGTACATCGGTTGGCTAATTTCAACCCCCGGGGAACCGATGTTTCTGTCGTTTTAGATCTGATGATTCATGATCTGGACATTATTTTGAATCTGGTACCTTCGAAAATCAAGAGAATACTAGCCAATGGTGTATGCCTCGTTAGTAAAACACCCGATATCGGAAACGCAAGAATAGAGTGGGAGAATGGGTGTGTTGCCAATATCACAGCCAGCCGGATGTCTTTTAAAAATATGAGAAAAATGAGGATCTTTCAACCTGATGCATATATCGGTCTTGATTTTCTAGAAAGGTCGGCCCAGATTATCCGTATGTCTGATGGGAGATTACCGCACAGAGAGACCAATCTGAATATTTTCGAACTGGAAACGGCTGATGGAATAAAGACAGTGCAAATTGACATTCCACAAACTCAACCGGTTAACGCGATCCAAATGGAATTGTCCTGTTTTGCAAGATCGATTCAGGACAATTCGCCTCCGGAAGTAGGTATTGATGCCGCTTTACGCGCACTAATCCTTGCCTTTCAAATCTCGGATGAGATCCAGCAAAATCTTGATAAAGCCCAGGTATGAATTTATGGAGGATCCTGTCAATCTTAACCTTTTTTGGCTGGGCATGCGAAAAAGGTCAGCTAGCCGAAGTGCCTACTTTTTTATCGGTTGATACCGTTGAGTTTACCACTACTCCCGGACAAGGTAGCAGCCGGCATTTAATTTCGGAAGTCTGGATCTATGCTGACAGTCAATTAATTGGAGCATATCCGGTACCATCGCAGATACCTGTTTTGGGTGATGGAATAATCAAGCTGGATATTTTTGCTGGAATTCGGGAGAATGGTCAGGCGGCATCCCCGGTGATCTATCCTCTCACCTCGACCTGGAGCACCCAGATTATTGCAAATCCGGGTGTATCCCAATCAATCAAGCCTGTTTTTATGTATGATCGGAATGTGGTTTTTGCTTTCATCGAGGATTTTGAGTCCGGTAATCTTTTTCGCCAGGATCTGGATGGAGATACACTGACAAGTTTTAACCTGATCTCGGACAATGCAATCCAGGGAAGATCTGCCTCTGTAAGTCTGAGTGCAGAACATCCGGTTTTGGAAGTTGCCTCCAATTTTTCTTATGGAAATCTGCCTTCAGATGGATCTCCTGTTTTTTTGGAATTGGAATATGCTGCCGAAGCAAATCTGGCAGTGGGTTTACGATCGGAAAGAGGTGTTTCCCTATATAAATTGGTGCTTTTCCCCAATGAACTGGTATCCAGGAAAATTTATGTAAATTTTACGAAGGAGGTTCAAGCTGCCAATGCAAATGATTTTCAGATTATTTTCCGTGCTTCCTTTATTGATGAGGCAGCTAAAGCTACCCAGGAGGTGATTATAGATAATATAAAATTGCTACATTTCCGTTCGTGAGTAACAAGCGTACCCGAGATATCATTGTATATGGAATTTTCGATTTCCTGATGGCACTACTGGCCTGGGGCTGTTTCTTTGCCTATCGGAAACGGGAAGAAAATGGTTTCTACTCCTGGGACATGCTCGATGATCGGAATTTCTACCTGGGTATCCTCCTGATTCCTATCGGCTGGGTACTTCTCTATTCGATTTTTGATGAATACCGGGATCTATACCGGAAGTCCAGGATCAAAACATTGGTGCGTACTTTCTGGCTGATTTTTGTCGGTGTACTGTTTCTTTTTTTTACCCTTATCCTTGATGACACGGTAATTAATTATACAGGTTATATCGAATCATTTGTCGTACTTTTTTTGTTGCAGTTTTTTCTTACGGTTTTTTCCCGTTCGGTACTACTTACGAGGGCCAGTCGCCGGCTTAAATCGGGATTGGTACAGTTTCCTACAGTAATCGTTGGTGGCAATGACCGGGCTGTGGAAATGTATGAAGAAGTAAGCGGACTGCGAAAGGGACTGGGGTATAAGTTTGTTGGATTCATTGATGCCAATGGTCAGTCTGTTAATGAGCTAATCCGATATTTGCCGAAATTAGGCCATATCGAGGATATCGGGCAAGTCATTGAAAATCATCAGGTCGAAGAAGTCATTATAGCCATTGAAACTTCAGAGCACGGAAAGCTAAAATCTATTCTCGACATTCTATTTGATTTTGAGGATAAACTTCTGGTAAAGATTATACCTGATATGTATGACATCATGCTGGGTACAGTTAAAATAAACCACGTTTATGGTGCAGTATTGATTGAGATCAGGCAGGGATTAATGCCCCGCTGGCAACGACTATTAAAACGTGTGTTTGATATCACCTTGTCTGTCATCCTGATGATTCTTCTGGCACCTGTCTATCTCTACATAGCATTGCGGATCAAATGGGAGTCACCCGGACCAATTATTTACCGGCAGGAACGGATTGGTTATGGAGGCAGACCCTTTATCATATATAAGTTTCGTTCGATGTATCAGGATGCCGAAGACAACGGACCTCAACTCTCGCATGATCTCGATGAGAGGTGCACCCCTTTCGGAGCCACAATGCGTAAGTGGCGGTTGGATGAACTACCTCAATTCTGGAATGTATTAAAAGGAGAGATGTCTCTCGTAGGACCCCGCCCGGAGCGGTCGTACTATATCCAAAAAATCATGAAAAGAGCGCCACATTATAAACACTTACTGAAGGTAAGGCCGGGTATTACCTCATGGGGTCAGGTCAAGTATGGCTATGCCAGCACGGTAGATCAAATGATACAAAGACTTAAATTCGATATTCTTTACATCGAGAATGCATCCCTGGCACTTGATTTTAAAATCCTTTTTTACACCTTGTTGGTCTTGTTGCAAGGAAAGGGTAAGTAAGTTAATACGCTTCCCGGTCCCTCTATTCCCTTCAAAGTTAAGGCAGTAAAATAATTCATGGTCCGAAAGCACTTTGAGGTATTCTTAATAGATTACCCAATCAACACTTCATATTATGAAAATATTTAATATTTTTGATATCTGTGGATAACTAATCACTGAATGAATAAGCTCCGTTTGTATATTCTTTTATATTTGCCATCGCTTTCTGTATGACTCCATTGAATATGAATTTTAGCAAAACCCGCCTCGTTTTACTGGCTGTTTTATGCATCATGGTAATACCTATGCATGCTCAACAATATAGCAGAGCCAGAATTCTTAGTGACCGGATTCAATTAGGTAGTCTTGGAATTGCGGTAGATCATGTTCTCGATGGGGGTTCTTTTATTGAGGGGGATTTCTCAATGTTCGAACTCGATCGCGCCAGAGATGCCGGATTTTTGGTGACAGTTCTTGAAGAGGATGCAGAATGGGCCTATCTTCAAAATCATCGTAAAGATCATAAACGCAATAATGGTTTATGTGTTGATAACCTGCGAACACTAAAATACAGTACACCCAGGCACTATGAACCCGGAAATTACCGAGGTCATTTTACTTATGATCAGATGAATGATCAGCTGGATAAAATGGTAGAACTTTATCCTCATCTTGTATCAAAGAGACAACCTATTGGTGACTTTTTAACCGCGGAAGGACGTCTTATTGAATGGGTCAGGATTTCGGATAATCCTGATCAGGAAGAATCCAATGAACCTCAGATACTTTACACTGCCTTGCATCATGCGCGTGAACCGGTCAGTCTCACCCAATTGATCTATTATATGTGGTATATCCTCGAGCAGTACGATGAAGACCCGAGAACTAAGTTTTTGCTTGACAATATTGAAATGTACTTTATACCCTGCGTCAATCCGGATGGATACATTTATAATGAGATGATGCGTCCGGAAGGAGGTGGCCTCTGGAGGAAAAACCGGAGGAACAATGGTAATGGAACTTTTGGGGTGGATCTCAATAGAAATTACGGTCATGAGTGGGGGCATGATAATGCAGGATCTTCTTCATTAAGTCACTCAGAAGTATACCGGGGCCCTTCACCGTTTTCGGAGCCGGAAACCCAGGCTGTGAGCTCTTTTGTCGAAAATCATCAATTTAAAATCGCACTCAATTACCATAGCTGGGGAGGATATCTGATATATCCCTTTGGATATACACCACAACCCGTCAAGGATGCCGATGTATACCGGGAATTGGGAAATTTACTGACTCGTGAAAACCGGTATGTTTATGGAACAGGTTTGGAGACAGTAGCTTATCCAACCAATGGTGATGCTGATGACTGGATGTATGGAGGTCGGGAAGAGCACAGTATTTTTGCTATGACGCCCGAAATCGGAACGGAAGAACACAATTTTTGGCCTGATCCGGATGATGTTGAGTACCTATGTCAGGAAACGTTAGATCAGAATCTGACTGCTGCTTATTTTCTGTTAAATTCAGCGCTGATATTTGATGAATCTGAAAGTTT
>JBGTCB010000093.1:0-4710 GCA_041748995.1 Saprospiraceae bacterium
TATACGCAGTTTCGCTTCTTCGACCTGACAAAAAACAATCTCGTCCATAATATCATTTACTTCAGAAACGATGCACTAGGATGGTTGTTTGAGCTGCTCCAGGCATTTTATTATCAGCTGGTTATCATTAATTTTTCCTGAAAATACCTGCCTTTAATCCGGGCCGAAAGTAAATAGATGCCTTTAGGTAATACAGGCAGCACCAGGTCTATCTTCTGATTTTTTAGAGTGATAGGGATATTCTTCAAATATTCTTTACCATACATGTCAATTAACTCCAGTTGAACAGTATGTTGATCCTCAATAGCCGGTAATCGCCAGGTTACGTTCGGACCGGATATTGGATTAGGATAGATTTGTGCGTTTTCGATCTTGACACATGATGGATGAAATGGGGATAGCCGTAATTCTGTGATTGAACCATCAAGAGTGATTTCTGATAGCTGGAAATATCCACTAACATTGGTGCTGGTCTGAAAAACATATTCTTTAATGCCCTGCGAGTGCTTTGGAGAAATCCTGCCTATGGGTTTGAATACCTCACCGTCTTCACTGAACGAAATCTGGTAATGGTCAATAGACTGTTCATCGGCAGTCCTCCATTTCACTTCTGTCAGACAATTTTTATTATCATCTGAAACATTGAAATCGATCAATGTCAAGGGAAGCAACGCAGGAGGACAAAAGCTCAGGGACTCAAATAATCCAATACCGCGTTCCCGGGGATTTTGTTTACCACTTACCTCGCGATATTCAATTCGTACGTCGGTAATGGCTTGATTTCCGAAATCGACTACGATATTCCCCTCATTTGATCCGGCACTGGCAGATCCGTTACGGTTGGAACCGCTGTTGCCACCGAGGGCAGTAGCCGTTATCCCGGATATGGATACAGTAGGATTCCTTGACGCCACGGAAAGGGAAGGTCGGATCCGGCCATTGTTTCCACTGATCACAACCTGATCGGTGTTATTGATTTCTTCATCGATATCCGATACAACAAATGTCAGGCATGTCACTTCCGATTCGAAGGAAACATCAATATATACCGGTGACTGACCTTGGCCCTGCGTGGGATCAAACATAACACCAAGGTCTAACCCGGTATTGAAAAAATGCGCGCTGTAACCAGGACCATCTTTGCAAGGTGATCTCACTCCATGGTTTGCAAATGAACCGGATGCATTTGTACTGACATGGATGCCAAACAAAAAGTCGGTTGAACCCGGGGCAGTTAAGGAATACTGATTAGAAAGATCACCATCATTCCAGGAAAGTTTCACCCAATCGACGGTCATGAATCCGGAACAGGAACATTGGCTATATGCTATTGTGGAGCATAGAACGACCAGTCCGAAGATGGCTAAAGACGAGAACTTACGCATGCTTACGAATCTTGTGTTTGTCTGACTATTAAATCAATAGTCGCCAGATTACTATCATCATCTGATAGCTCTTTCTGCCTACCTGTCTACTATGAGCGATCAGATTTTATTATATCTGGTCTCCCAAATTTCCTACGTGATGTGACAGAATGCAAATACGATACCAAATTCGAATGTAAACTATTATCTTCCGGTATGATTCGGGTATACATAGCAGATGACCATCAGGTACTTCTTGATGGATTACAGACCCTGCTTGCTACAGTTGATGATTTAACTGTGGTAGGAGTAGGTCAGAACGGACAGGAAGTATTGAAATTTTTGAAGGATCACGAGGTTGATGTGATCCTTCTGGATATCAATATGCCGGTCTTAAATGGCATTGAGACCTGTAAGATCCTTCATAAAGATTACCCGGAGTTGAAGGTGCTTGCATTAAGTATGTATGAGAAAGCCAGTTTTATCCAACAAATGCTAAAGAATGGTGCATCGGGTTATATTCTTAAGAACACCGGGCAAGATGAACTGGTAGAAGCTATCCGCACTGTAAATGGAGGGGGTCAATACCTGAGTAAGGTAGTATCAGATACACTCATGCAAAGTATGATGGGCAAGTCAGCACTGGCACGACAATACATTCCTGAGATGACCAGGCGTGAAAAAGAGATTCTGACCCTGATTGCCAAAGAATATACGACTCAGGAGATTAGCGATCAGTTGCATATTAGTCTGAATACAGTAGAAACCCATCGGAAAAACCTTTTAAGTAAATTTGGTGTGCGCAACTCAGTAGGTCTTATTAAAGTAGCTCTCGAAAGAGGTCTCCTGGAATAAACAACAAATTCACGGTATTCCGTGAGATCAGGAAATCACGGAATCTGACGATTTTCCCATTGAATTATGACATTACCTTTGGATTATTTCCGGACAATCTTTTAGGATACACCATCATTATGCGCCATGTTCAAAAAATCAATAGCAATCAGATCTTGATTCAGGTATGTAAGCATCTGATTTTTTGCTTGTTCCTGTGCATAACGGCATCAACCGGAGTTGCACAGACTAACCAGTACGCTGATAGCCTGAAAACGGTGCTTTTAAATAACCGGTCTGCACAGGACAGTATGTTGACTTCACGTCTGCTGGCCCGGTATTATATGCGGTACGATCTGCAACAGAGTTCCCATTACACCAAAATATTTGAAGGTCTCGCTAAGTCACTGCAAAATGAGTTTAATATTGCTGTGGCTGATCATTACTTTGGATTGATCAACCGGTTACAAGGCAATTTCCTGGAATCTCTGAAATACTTTGAATCTGCAATACAGCAATTTCAAAAAGATTCCACTACACTGGCCAGTTGTCTGGGTCCGCTGTTTAATATTGGTGTCGTTCATCAAACTGTGGGTGATTTTGATAAAGCCATCGAATTTTTTTATCAGGAATTGCAACTCCGGGACAAGTTAAAAATCAACAATGGCTACGGCAGTACGCTAAATAGCATCGGGGTCACCATGAAAAAAATGGGTAATTATTCGGATGCTTTGACGATTTATAATCAGGCTTTGGAGAAATCTATTGAGGCCGGTGATTCGATTGATCTGTCCAATATTTACAATAATCGGGGTCAGGTAAAACAGATTCTTGGGGACCTGGAGGGAGCAATGACCGATTATCGCACATCATTGAGTCTGGATCTGAAGGATGGATATTCCTCTGGTATTGCTTCAAGTTACGAGGCTCTTTCACAGATTTATTTGACATTTAATGCCCTGGATTCCGCGGAATACTATGCTGAACTTGCCTATGACATACGAAAAGACCTGGGTCAACTCAAGGAATTAGTGCAGAGCGGACATTACCTGGTCCAGGTAGCCTTAAGACAGGGAAAGATCGATGATGCCTGGATGTATACTGAAATTACGACACCCCGTAGCGAGGACCTGGGCCTACCGGAAGTCATTATACAGAATTACGCACTGTTGGCGGATATTTATAAAATGAAAGGAGAGTATGAGCTGGAAAGTGAAGCCCTCCGAAAACAATTGAGTTGGAAGGACTCCCTTTATAGTCAGCAAGCAATCGAGACCGCCCGAAACCTGCAGGTACGTTATGAAACCCAGGAAAAGGAGCAGGTGCTGGCCTCCTTGCAAACAGAAAATGAACTGAATAATCTTCTTATTGACCGGCAGCAGAAATGGCAATTACTCCTGCTCGTTGCTCTCGGACTTCTGCTCTTTTTATTTATTCTTGCTGTCCGGTTTTACCAGTTGAAAATTGAGGCTCATAAATTAAAGGCTGATCAGGAAAGGATTATTAAAGAGCAAAAATTGAGGGAAGTGAATGCTCATAACAAAATCCTTCAGATGAACGCCATGTTGCAAGGTCAGGAAGCGGAAAGAATACGGATTGCAAAAGACTTGCACGACGGTTTAGGTGCTCTTCTTTCCACGGTCAAATTTCATTTTGCTTCGGTTCAAAAAGAAATAAATGCCCTGGCGGAGCTCAATCTTTACAAAAAAGCCAATGATTTATTAGATAGTGCCTGTACTGAAGTTCGTCGTATAGCCCATAATATGATGCCTGATGCACTGTCAAAATTGGGCCTGATTCAGGCATTGGAGGACCTCATTGAAGGTCTGCGTTTAAAAGGGCACAAAGTTTTATTGGAAACTATTAATATGGATAAAACCCTTCCCGAGGAAATCGAACTGATGGTTTATCGCATCATACAGGAACTGATCAACAATATTAGCAAACATGCCGACGCCAACAAGATTATGGTGCAATTGTCTCTTCATGATCAACAGTTGTTTATTTCAGTGGAAGACGATGGGCTAGGTTTTGACATTCATATGGCGTCAGAAGGTATCGGCCTCAAAAACCTGCGGTCAAGGGTAGCCTATTTAGGTGGCACGATTGAAATTGAAAGTGAGCCAAATATTGGGACGACTACCAGCATTGTGATTCCACTTCCGGTTTATTCGATGGCCGAAAGTTGATATTCGATCTGAGCCAATGCGCTTTTAACCAGGAATGAAGAAGTCTCCAGCTGTTCCAGAAGATTTTTTGCCATGAGAAGATGGTCGCTCACCGGATTCATAGGTTGATCTTTTTCGTAGTATATCCTGTATAGAATTTGGGCCAAGTTAAGATGGCAAAATGCGTAAGACTCTTTCTGCCAGGGATACATGACTGTTTTATCCGAGCCAGCTGAGAAATAGAAAAATGCTTCTTCATAATAGGGCAATGCAGCAGAATGATTTGCTGCTTCAAATAAGAGGTCGCCGGATTCCTTAAGCCAAATGCCTTTGTCAATTAAGGC
>JBGTCB010000094.1:0-8317 GCA_041748995.1 Saprospiraceae bacterium
AATCGGCACCAGGAAAGGAGTTGTCATGGATGGACGTGATATTGGTTCTGTAGTGTTTCCCCAGGCGGAGCTGAAGATCTTCCTGACGGCAAGTCTGGAGGTAAGAGTTCAGCGGAGATACGATGAAGCTCAGGAAAAGGGTCTCGATATAACGAAGGCAGAAGTAGAGCAAAATCTGAAACATCGGGATCACATTGATTCAACACGAACGGAAAGTCCATTGATACAAACCACCGATGCTATCGTAATGGACAATACGAATCTCAGCCGGGAGGAGCAACTTGCTATGATCCTTGCACTCGCCAGATTGCGCATGAAATAGCTCACAGGGGTATCCTCTTCACATTCCGAATCCCACTTTTTTAATACTTAAAGGATTGGATAGTCAAGACTAACTTACCGAATCAAAGTAATGTCTCCGGCTTTTGTCTTCATCCTGCCCCGAATGTCTCTGACCTGGGCCAGATATATATAAACACCGGGATTCAATTCCTCACCTTTATACGTTCCATTCCACCTCGCATTAGTCTCCCCAGGTGTAAAATCAAAAGCGCTGAACACATTGTTGCCCCAGCGATCAAATATCTCGAAGGCAGTTATATGTTCAATATTATCGCCGGCAAACACTTCAATATGGTCATTAATACCGTCACCATCCGGTGTAAAGGCGTTTGGGACGAACACTCCACCTGGATCGGCAACCCGGACAAACAAAGTATCATATAGAAGGCAACCATATGTCGAAGTGACACCTACATAGAAGGTACTATTTTCCAGGGGGCGTATGATTTGAGTCAAACAATCCAAACAGGATACACTATCGGGCAACCACCAGGTGATCTGACTGATATCTGAATTACTGAGCGAAGTGCTGGCCTGGAGCAGCAAACTATCACCCAAATCAATAATAATTTCAGGATCCCCCAAATCTAAATTGAAAGTTGGATAGCGCTCAACTGTGACCAGGGTATCATAAGTGCACCCATTGATATCTTTCACAATAAAGGAATAAAGCTGGGGTTCGAGGAATTGAAAGATGTTTTGACTGGTATAAAATTCATCATCGAGGGAAAAAGTATAAGGTGCTGACCCTCCCTGCAAACTATCCACAATGATGACAGCATCATTTCTTCCATCACAACTGGCGGGTATCCCGGTTACGAAAATACCGGATAGATTACTAAAGACTTCCTCCACTAAAACAGATTGAACAGAAATACAGTCATTGGCGATGCTTTTAACAGTGAGTTCATATGTACCTGGTACATCCAGTCTTGCCTCATGGTTATTTACGGGACCAATGAGATGACCGTCAATGGTATTCCACTCGTACAGTACCGCCGTATCTACCTCTGAACCTAGACGAATCTCCCGGTGTTCGCAAATAATAGAATCCATACGTACGATGGTTAACTGAGGAGGCATGGTGTCCGCTGGTATTGATATCATTTGGGATATAATACATCCACTGGCCAGGTGCTCGGCTAAGACCGTAAAATCCTGGGCACTGGCAGTCTGGACTGAGGTCGTTGGCAATGTGTCGTTATTCTGATCGATAATCAAATAACTGTATCCGGATGACAATCGATCGATACTGACGAAACCGAGAGGATTTGCACAATCGATCTTTTGCATACTGAGCTGCAATGGTTCCAATAGCGGAATAGAACTAACATATTGGGAGTCAAAAGCTTCACAACCATTCACTCCCTTTGCCAGTAAATAGTACCATCCTTCTTCGGTTGTTCCTGCACCTGGAGTTGACTGATAGAATCCGTTAGGTCCAAACCAATTGGTCTCCTTTAGTACATCATTTGAAGCAAAACTAAGTTGAGCCGTATCACTATTGCAGGGAAGGAAAGTACTGTCAATCTGGATTTCAGGAACCTCAAAACTGGCTTCAATGTTGGTTGCGACTGTGCGTGAACAACCATTCACTGCAGTAGTGGTCAAAGTATATCGGCCTGGGTTAACGATCAATGCATTGGCCCTGTCTGAGCTATATGATCCCGGACCAGACCAGGCAAATCTCCAGGAGCCGGTAGTTGGTGTTGCCCTGAGAGTGATCCGGTCACTCTCACAATTTAATGTATCAGCCGGCAAGGTAAATACTGGCCTTATGGTATCGGCTTCAACCTGATGCATAATTTGCCTCTGACAACCATTGATATTGGTTGTGGTTAGAATAAACAGGCCACCTGTATCAACCACCGGTTGGGCAAGATTGGAAAACACAACTGAATCAAAAGACCACTGGTAACTGAGAAAACCATAGACAGTATCCAGTTGCAATTCCGTGATTGAATCATTACAACTTATTATTTGCGAGGTGATTGTATGGCCAATTGATATGGTATCAATTTCAATTTCGGTTCTGGCAATTACCCGGCATCCGTTGCTATCGGTAAGCTCTATTTGATAAGGACCATGCAAGGTTGTAGTAATATTGTTATTAAGATTGGTCCGACCACCAGGATCAAGCCAGCGAAATGTATACCCCGGAGCAGCATCAGTCGTAAATGAAAGATCTCCAGCAGTATCATAACAGTCTATAGTGTCTCGCCTTGCCATCAAGGTGGGAATTGGGTCGGTATAATAAACCAGTGCCGTATCACTGGCAAGACATCCATTAGCACCAATAATTTCCAGAGAATACACCCCGGGAGTGCGAACCTGTGGACTCATATTATATGACTGGAACCCATCCGGACCGGTCCAATAGGCACTCAAGGGTGGCCGGTCAGCAGAGAGTTGAAGGATAATACCCGTATCTCTGCAGGCAAATCCCCCTCCCACCGCATTGAGCACTGGTTCAGTATAATCGGTTTCAATGACACTCTGGACTAATCCTTTACATCCATTTCGTAAGAGAACTCTCAGAGTGATCAGGCCAGGATTTCCCACACGTGGATTAGGACGGTTGGAGAAACCTCCATTCGGCAACGTCCAGTCATAGGTAACTACCTGATTTAAGGCATAGTTGCTGATTGTTGCACCCAAAACTACAGAGTCTCTCGCACAATCGAGGGAATCTCCCAGAATCCTGATCAATGGTACATCATCCATAACATGCACCTCATAGAACTTTTCCTCGATACACCCATTGATATCCTTGCTTTTTAAGGAGTACACCCTGGGAATACCGGTGGTCAGCATCGGCATGGTCATCACCTCTTTTGTAAGGGTATCCTGCCACTCATACTGTCTTATCTGAGCTAAATTATCCAATCTGATCGATCCATCTGTGGTGCAGCCAATCGGTATTATTCGTACATCGCGTGCCAACGGGACAGTATCCTTGCGTACCAGAAAACCTGCCCAACTGTAACAACCGGTATTTATATCTGTTACCTTGACCTGGTAGTCACCAGGTCGAGTGACGGTGACACTGTCATTATTATCACTAAAACCACTGGGTCCACTCCATTCATAAATGCATCCTCCCGTACAATTATCATAAACTGCCAGGATATCTTCCGGTTGTTCACAATTCAAAAAGCCGGTCTTTGTCATGAGTACAGGTTGACCAGGATTAGGAAACACTTCCATGGAAGCCCGGGCAATGCATCCATTATCCGGATCGATGACGGCGATCGTATAGATGCCGGCTTGAGTAGCAATGGAATTTAGAACGTTAGAAGTAAAATTATTGGGTCCTGTCCATCGGAAGGTAGCAGGATGTAAACTTGTATAGGAATTAACCCCGAGGGTAAAATCATCTGACATACAGTCAGCCACGGTCATATCAGACACCGAAACAGTAGGTCGTACAGTATCAACGCTTACCGTGACTGCGGCTGAGTAGAGACATTGATTTACATCACTGACTATCACCTCATATCTCCCCGGCAGACTAACCAAAGGTGATCGTTCCGTTGATGTATAACCACCAGGACCACTCCATAAAAAACTAGCCCGATTGTCATTTATTGTGGTCGTAATTCGTTTCGAAGCGTTCCGGCAATCCAGTGTTGCCCCAATGATGGATACCGATGGGCTTTCGAACAGATTGTGAACTTCCACCTGTCGAACTTCCGTGCAACCTCCTGCCCCTATCTGGACGGTATAGATACCACCCTGAGTGACCCATGGATTTTGTTCATCAGAGCGAAAACTATTCGGACCCGACCATCTGTAGTTAATATTGGCAGATGTACTACTCGCACTAAGTTGTACACTGTCATTATCACAGCGAATAGCACCTCCGCTAGCAGTTACATTTTGAGGCCGGTTAAATTCAGCTCTAACCTGTACCGTTTTACGAACAGCACAATTCGGTCCAATGGCAGTAACTGTATATTGTCCGGGTTCGTATACGTCAATATTCTTTTCGGTTGAACTATAGCCAAACGGACCACTCCAATTAAAACTAGTTCCATCTGAGTCCGGTCTCAGCTTACCGATATTAGCTGAGCATGTCATGACCGTATCCCCGATCAGTAGTGTCGGCAGGCTGCCATCTGAAGCAATATCGATAGTCAATGTATCAGCACAACCTGCTAATGCTACCTTCAGATTATACCTTCCGGGTAAATCGATCTGGGCAGCAGAGGTTCGTTCTCCGGATAGGATGCTTCCGTCAGCCGTATACCATTGAAGGGAAGGATTCGTTGCAAACTGATTATTCGACCAGGATAAGGTTAAGGGTTTAGAATTGCAGGATATCACCCCAGGATCCGCAATTTGATTATTAACCCTGAAATCTGCTACATGAAGCTCCACGATACTATCACAACCGGACGATGAAGTCAGAGTGGCCGTGTAAACACCAGCGGTTGTAATTACATTGCCGTCGAAGATAATGGGAGATTCCGGACAGACATACTGATTAACTACATTGCGGGGATCCGGATCCGATAATATCCGGTAAACTTTGATTCCCGAACTAAATGCGGCACAAAATCCCAGCCGGTTTGCAGCAAGAGCATTAGTCAATGAGCTAAAGGCCTGACCTATATAATCCAGGAGAGTTCCAAGATCCTCATTCGCTACAGAGATGCCATAGATCAGATAATCTCCTGCAGAAGCATCCAGTAAATCAGGCAGTTGAGCGATATCAACGATCCGGCCTCTATGTACTACTACAAATCGATATGCATAATCATTTGGATCAGGTTCGATGCCTGAATAGGTAGGAAATATACGAATCGCCCCTAAGCTGGGTTCACCTCCACACACGAAAGTGGTATCTCTGATAATGGTTCCTCCTGCTCTGACACATTCTGAACATGAAACTCCCTGCTGATCACAGAACTGCAGGGAAAAAGCTTCAATGGTACCTGAAGCCATGCCGTTAACATCACTTACTGTCACCGTCCAGATACCATTGACGGGCCCTGTATTGATATCTTCCAGACAAATCTCGGCATGATAGGAACCACTATAGGTCTGATTTTCACCCCAGGCCTGATCACTATCCCATCGGGGTTTGATAAAATTGCCCTGATCAGGAGATGGATCCTGATTGCATGCTACAAAACGAATATCCCAAACAGTACCACTGGTTGATCTCGAACCACCTGCCCCGATCAACCGGTATAAGACACCGTTTGGCGAACTTAAAAAAAGGTTGATATCTCCAACACCGGCATGTCTAAAGCGTATGTTAATCTCGCAAACTCCCTGGTTTGCTGCAGAAAGGTCATTATTTGTCGCATTATCTACCCGGATATAACCATATTGGGTACCCAGATCGGTGATCGGTAATACATGGTTTAGTCCACATTGAGCCTTGATCAATTCCAGAGAGAATAGCAACGTTCCTAAGAGAAAAGCTATTTTTCGGGTTGTAGTCACAACTTAGATTGGATGTTTTTTAGCATTCACAATATAATGACCCTTCCAGAGATAAAATTGTTGTTAAAGAAGCATTAACACTATCGCCTGATAGTACTTATGTACCTATCTTCGGGCAAGATATTTAACATTTGCAAAAAAATGACACCAGGAAAACGTTTCGTCCTCTCTTTGATATTGTTTTTAGTTTGCCTGATCACTTCGACTCTTGATTTATCTGCTCAGTCAAGAAACAGCAAAAAAAATACCGACTTGACCAGTCGACTCTGGTATGGCGGAGGGTTGGGACTGGGATTTCAGCAATTTGGAGACCAGAGTACTTTCTTATTTGCCCTTTTTCCCATGGCCGGCTATAAGATTACTGATGCGATTTCCGTGGGTCCAAGACTTGGCATATCGTATCAACATGTGAAAACCCGCGGGTTTGATGGCCGAATTTATAAATTCAATCCGATTGAATTATCAGGAGCCCTTTTCTCCCGGGCCAAATTATTTCGTCCAATTTTCGCTCATGTGGAGTTTGAGGTCGTTAACGAAAAAAGACCAGTCCTTGACGCAATGGGGATACCATTTATCGGTAATTCGATTGAAAACAACTTCTATATCGGTGCCGGATACAATTCAGGAGGTAAGGTTGCCTCTGAATTCTACATCCTTTATAATGTACTCGAAGAAGAAAATACCCTGGACCTTCCTTTTGTGATCCGGGGAGGTATTACCGTCAACTTCTAAGATTCTGAAAAGTTAAAAAGTAACGGATAAACCGAAAAGTGCGTGTATGCCAGCCTGTGGATAATAGCCACTTAAAGTATATAATCCATCTCCTATCCGGGTAGCATGTGGATCGTCGGCAGTGGCATCATATCCCTGCGACAAATAGCGGTACACCCATCCATTACTGACGATGGACTTATCAAATAAATTGATAATCTGACATTTCAGAGTGATCATATCCAGTTTCTGGGGGTACCAGGTGTAAGAAAGGTTGAAATCAGTCTGATGATATCCAGCCAGAGAAGCCTGATCATCACCAGTATTGTCCAGGAATTGTTTACTTACTATCCGGTGGTCAAGTCTTGTCTGCAAGGACGATCGGGAGTTTTTCAAGATGGTGAGGTTTAAAAACCCCGTTGTCAACCATTCCGGAGAAAAGGAGATGGGCACATCCGAATGGTTCTGTAATCTTTGTTTACCAGTATCCCAATTATCAATTGCTTCAGTCAGCTTATGAATTCTACTTCGATTCCAGGTTAGAGAACCTCCTGCATTGACGTTTGATGACATCTGCCAGTCCAGGCTATATTCGCTGCCTAACCGGTAACTATTTGAAACATTGACCCGGTTGTATTCACCCACATCGTTGATTGCTCCGGTCAGCACCAATTGATCTTTATAGTCCATAAAGAAGAAATTAAGCATCATCGATATTTTATCGCTTGCAAATCGTCCTCCCAACTCATGATCAATCAATCGTTCTGGTTTCGGCCTGCTTACCGGACTGGATTGCACATAATCATCCCGGTTGGGTTCACGATGAGCAACACCAACGGAATAATACAAAGTCAGATCATTCAATTTTTCTTCAATTCCCAATTTTGGATTAAAAAAATAATGACTGACTTTTTCGTTGGCAACTGTAAAGTCGGATCCAAATCCTTCAAACTGATAAAAGACACTTCTTCCCTGTAAATCGGCAAATATATTAAGGTGGCCAGCCAAAGTATATCGATATTGACTGTAGAGATTGATGTCTCTTTTCAACGCATCATTGTGGTAGTATTCAACAGGTGCTATATTACTCTGACGGGCAGTCCAAACTACCTCACCAAAGTGCTTTCCCTTGTATTCATTTGCTCCACCGCCAAAAGTCCATTCCGATTTACCGTCTGCTGATCCTTGGTTAAGGTTAAATATCAGCCCATAAAAATCATTGTCTAACCACCTTCTTCGAATCAAATCATCTGAACTGTGAGATCCGGAGAGACCATAGTCTGAAAGCAGATCTCCAGGCCGGTATTGTTCAAAATAACCTTCTCCATGGGTATAATGCAGGGTCGTTTGCAGGTGCAGATTTTTCCATTGCCGATGGTAGATCGCATGGACATGTGTTTGTCCGTAATTATCGACCTCGCTTTCATGGAAGGTACCATCACCTCTGGCACCAGCAGTATTAAATGTCCGCAGTTCAGGATCATTTATATATTGAGCCGGCACGCCATTCCAGGCTTGGTAGGTGATTTCCTTTCCCCGAAGGAAATTAAACTTCAGTGATTGGTCATTCATCAGCATTGTGCCACTCAGATAAACAGAACTTAAATCGGCAGATGCCCGGTCAATATAGCCATCAGAGCTGATGTGTGAAACACTGCCTTGCAAGGAAAACCGGTCATCCAGTAAACCGGTCCCAAACCTGCCGTTGACTCTCAATGTACCAAAAGAACCACCGGACAATTCAGCCACTCCATAAGAATCGTCTTCAAGACCAGTCGTTTTTATATTGATGGTCGCTCCAAAAGCACCC
>JBGTCB010000095.1:0-2431 GCA_041748995.1 Saprospiraceae bacterium
GGCTGCTTCCAATTTCCCACATTCTTCTCCGCCAATAACCAGGTATAAGCGTAATGCCGGGTCTTCGGGTAGCTGATCGAATGCCTCCAGTATAAAGAATATGATTTCCAGATAACTTACGGACCCACAATAAAGAAAGAATTTTTCCCGGTCGGGAGATTTTGACTTGGAAAAGCGGGAAAACTCTGTTAATACCGGGATTTTGAAATTGGGCATTCCGGGAGCCCGCCTTAGTAGAAATTCAGTCAGATATTGACTGATAGGTAAAACTCCATCCGCCATTTTTAATCCTACATGCTCCAGCAGGAAATCGCTGATTTTCAATAAGGGTGTCTGCCGGCTGGTGGTCGTTGAATTATGCTCCACAAGAAGATAGAGCATCTTGAAATCGTATATTTTGGAAAGCAACCAGTAGAAGGCTACCGGTAAAAAATCCATACTATGGACGATTGCGGCGTCGAGTCTGTTCTCTTTATGAAATTTCCGGAGTAATCGGGCTTCCCCCCACCAACCTTTCAATTTCATCCGGTTACGCTCCCAAAAACCGGTTGACCTATAGACGCTGCCCCCGGCGTAATAATAATCGATGCCTTCAAACTGACCGCGCGGAGCAATATGAGGACCTTTATCAGGGTCATACACTCCTTTTCTGCTAATCACAGTGACGTCAGCTCCAGCAGCAAGGAGACTCCGGCCCAAAAGCCGGATTTTTTCAATAGCCGCCATACCATAAGGAAATCCAAAAGCACCCACCTGCACGATGTGCATAGGTTTTTCCTTCCTGAGTTGGCTGTTCTTTTCCGAATCCATTCAGATTGTCAGGAAACAGTCACCATCTGCGCTTTAGCCACCTGTTCTGAAATCCAATGGTAGGTTTTGGCCATTCCTTCCTTTAAGGCCAAAGTAGGTTTCCATCCTAACTTTTCAAAAATCAAGCGATTATCAGAATTTCTGCCCCGTACTCCCGTTGGACCTTCAATGTTCTTAACTCCAATCTTCTTTCCAGAGATTTCCGCAACCATTTTTGCCAGATCATTAATGGCAATCATTTCGTCTGAACCAATATTGACCGGACCGCTGAAATCCGATTCCATTAACCTTCTTACACCTTCGAGACATTCGTCGATATATAGGAAAGAACGGGTCTGCTTACCATCACCCCAAATTTCGATACTCTCACCATCCGGAGTCTCGGCAACTTTCCGGCAAACCGCAGCTGGTGCTTTTTCTCTCCCTCCCGTCCAGGTACCTTCCGGGCCAAATATGTTATGAAAACGAGCTACTCTGACCTGGAGACCAAAATTTCTCTGGTAGGTAAAATAGAGTCTTTCACTAAACAATTTCTCCCAGCCATATTCACTGTCAGGTTGAGCGGGATAGGCAGAATCTTCCGAGCACACCGGATTGTCCGGATCCAGTTGATTGAATTCGGGATAAATACAGGCGGAGGAAGAATAAAAGATCTTCTTCGCTTTACCTTCTTTGGCGGCATTCAGCATATTGATATTGACGAGCGCAGAATTGTGCATGATGTCAGCATCATTGTCACCGGTAAAAATAAAACCGGCTCCACCCATATCCGCCGCCAGCTGGTAGATTTCGTCAAACGTACGATCCATAAGTTGACTGCAAACTTCCGGATCCCTCAGGTCTCCGATTACAAAATCATCCGCCGCATTTTCGGAAAATTCGGGGTATTTCAGATCGACTGCCCGAACCCAGTAACCCTCATTTTTTAATCGCCGGCATAGGTGCGAACCTATAAATCCGCCGCCGCCACAGACTAGTGCATTTTTCATTTTTAAAATATTATGTGATTGATGGACAAATAGTTTGTAAACCACGAATCCACTTAGTCCGTCGCAAATCAGTCTGAAGCCATTAAATTCACTGATATTGGTTGGGATAAGTGTACTTGCAAAATTTCATGTCAAAATGTGTTCCCAACATACTCCAATTATATTTGAAGCAAGGATAAACACAATGGAGAGATATGGAATGACGAGGCGAATATACGCTTTTTTATCAAATTGGTTAACAAAGCCCGGTTGACCCGGACAGTCATTGAATTTTTTTTGAAACGAGTGAGAAATCGAACGTTTGTTACTCCTTAGGTACCGGAGGTGGTCCATCCGGAATCATAGCCCGGTAGACATATGAACCCTTTTTATTCATAAATTCTGAATGCATATCTTTGAGAATTTGTCCATTTTGGAAAAGGTCAACCATGGTCATTGCCATAGCTTTAGCGGCATAAACCATACCTTTGTGCCCAATGGACATTCCTCCACAGGCTACAACCGGCCAGGAATGCCAGGGGGTGCCGACAGGTGCTGTAGTGACAACCAGGCTAATCTGAGGAACATTCCAACTAACATCTCCCACATCAGTTGAACCTCCCTCCGGATCTGGTTTAGTGTCCTCAAAAAGA
>JBGTCB010000096.1:0-8051 GCA_041748995.1 Saprospiraceae bacterium
CGCTGCGGCCTTGACCGAGAATCATATTGCCTCAAGAAAGCGTTTATGAGCAAAAAAGAAACATTTTAGCAAAATTTCAGTCCTTGAGCTTGGAAAACAACATAGAAGTCAGAAACGACGAGAACGGCTGAGTTCTTTTTACAGAAAAAGTGATTTGACAAATATCATCGCAAATTGGGTATTTCAACAGCCTCCTAGAGGGGGTAGAGGGCCCTTGATTGGTCAGATGTCCCCCTTGAGGACCCCTTGAGGGGGCAGGGGGTGGAATTGTGGTTGAAGTGTTGAATGGTATTCTGGTATTCTGGTGTTATGGTTTTGTGGTTCTCAAGCCAACAGATTTTCTCTTTCCTTAGGTATGATTTTCTTTAGCACTCGGGAAAGTCCCCTTTTAGGGATTTAGGGGTACTGCTGTAGTCGAACTGTTCAAAGCCCCTTGCCCCCGGGCAACATCGAAGCATTTCCCCTAGAAAAACTACTATAAAAAAACTATTTTTGACTAAAGGGTATCTCTATCTCGCTATTTCATCACCCGATTCCACGTACTTTCAAATTTAAAAATTATACCGATGTCCATTAAGCATTTCAAACTCATACTAATCCTTTGGGGATCAGGAGCCATGGCCTTGTCACAACCTTCAATCCTGATATCGGATGTCCATTTAGTGACCATGACTTCGGAAAATATTGTATCCAACCAGGATATAAAAATTGAAGGCGATCGCATCATTTCGATTACGCCCCATGGCCAGACCATCGAAGCGGATGTGGTCATTGATGCCGAAGGCAAGTACGTCATACCCGGCCTAAGTGAAATGCATGCCCATATTCCGGTGGCACAGGACGGAGAGGATGAAGCAGTACAGGAAACGTTATTTCTATACCTCGCCAATGGGATTACCACCATTCGGGGGATGTTGGGTGATCCCTACCATTTATCTCTCAAAAATCAGGTAGATGCCAATGAATTTCCCAGTCCCCGGATCTATACTTCGAGTCCTTCCTTAAATGGAAGTACCATCACCACCCCGGAGGAAGCCCGCCAAAAAGTTATCCAATACAAAAAAGATGGTTACGATTTTCTCAAAATACATCCGGGTATCCGGAAAGATGTTTTCGATGAAATGGCCCGTACGGCCAGGCAGGTGGGTATCGAGTTCTCCGGACATGTACCTGCCGATGTGGGGATTGATCATGCTATTGCTTCCGGATATGCTACGATAGATCATCTGGATGGATATGTGGAAGGGCTTGCCCCTTTAGAAAACCGTGATCAGGGTGGTTTCTTCGGTATCCTCCTGGCTGATCAGGCGGATGAAGAGCGGATCCACATCCTGGCTTCGGCTACAAAAGCCAAAGGGACCGCCGTCGTACCCACCCAAACCCTGATGACCCGCTGGCTATCACCAAAGGCTCCGGAATTGATGGTGCAGGAATCGGAAATGGCCTACATCCCCGGTTCTCTACGCTTCAGTTGGCGCCAAAGTAAGCAGCAGATGCTGGATCGCCTGGACTACTCTCAAGAGCTTTATGATCAGTTTATCTCCATACGGCAAAAATTATTGAGATCGTTGCATCAGGAGGGCGTCCCGATATTATTAGGATCAGATGCACCTCAGGTTTTCAATGTGCCCGGATTTTCCATTCACCATGAAATGCAAAGTATGGTTGATGCCGGTCTGACGAATTATGAGGTTTTAGAATCCGGTACCGTCAACGTGGCGGAATTTTTTCAGTCCGCCGATCAGGGTACCATTGAAGCCGGAAAAATTGCTGACCTGGTTTTATTGAATGATAACCCTCTCACCGATATATCCAATGCTTCGAAAATTGAAGCGGTCGTCTATCGTGGACATCTATTAAGTCAAAAAGAGATTCAAAAGAGATTGGAAGAAATAGCCACTAAACACGAGACAGAATAATGATGAAACGTCGAACTTTTATTCAACACTCCTCCACCACTGCCGGTGCCGGAATGCTTGGTTTTCCCTTAATCAGAAAACAAAAGGAAATGTACCGTTTGGTGCTCATTGGATCCGGTTGGTGGGGTATGAATATTCTCCGGGAAGCCGTGCGTCATGGCAGTGGAAAAATCGTCGGAATCTGCGATGCTGACCAAAATCAGTTAAAAAAAGCAGCGGAAGAAATCAATCAATGGAACGGTGAAAAACCAAAATGGTACACAGATTATCGCGAGTGTATCCGGGACGGAAAACCGGATATTGTGATTGTGGCAACTCCCGACCACTGGCACGCTTTACCCACGATCGAAGCAGTCAATGCCGGGGCACACGTGTATGTTGAAAAACCCATTAGCCATACGATTGGCGAAGGCAAAGCCATGTTGCAGGCAGCCCGGACAAACAACCGGGTGGTCCAGGTCGGTACCCACCGTCGCGCCTCTCCGCATATGATATCGGGGATGGATTTTATCAAATCCGGAAAGGCCGGCAAAATCACCATGGTGAAGTGCTTTGTAAACCAAAATCAAAATCTCCAGGACCCAGCTCCGGATGCCGAAATTCCGGAAGGACTGGATTGGGACATGTGGCTGGGTCCGGCTCCGGAACGGGCATACAATCCCAAAATACATCCCCGCGGATTCCGTCAATTCCTTGATTATGCCAATGGTACGATCGGCGACTGGGGTATTCACTGGTTTGATCAGGTACTTTGGTGGACCGAAGAGCGATTTCCCCGGTCGGTGTACAGTACCGGCGGTCGTTTTGTAAAGCATGATAATACCGATGCTCCGGATACCCAGTTGGCCACTTTTGACTTTGAAGATTTTGTCTGCTGCTGGGAGCATAAAAGTGGTGCCAGCAATGCCAATGAAGAATCACCCATAGGTTGCTATTTTTATGGTTCGGAAGGCACGATGCACCTCGGTTGGCGGGATGGTTGGACCTTTTATCCCGATAAGAAATCTGCATCGATCATCCACGAAGATCCCAGGGTGAACGAACCCGATTTCCAGAACATCAAGGAATTATGGGCAAATTTTATTCAATCGATCGAAAAGAAGACCCGGCCTATTTGCGATATTGAAGATGGCTACCTGGCCACCAATATGAGTTTATTAGCCATGATATCGCTGAAGCTGGGAAGGAGTGTCCAGTGGGATGGAAGCAATGTAATCAGCGATCCCGGGGCAGAAAAACTGATTAAAAGAGCTTATCGAAGTCCCTGGGTCTATCCGGAGTAGTGGCTAAAGGACAGCAACAAGGCCTGACATTGATAGATGATTGCCAAACAATGGGACATAACCGCATATGGAAGTTTGATTTGTCTTTTAACCAATTACAGGTTATAATCCCCCCGGTACTCCCTCTTTACAAATTTGTTTGCCGGTTCAAAATTGGTGATCCGCATATTTTCACCATCCCAAAGCAATTTTTTCCTGCCAGGAAAATCCCGTGTTTTTTCATCTTCCTGGTAGTTAAAACTGCGTATAGCCAGGTTACCCATTAATACGGTTTCTGTGAGCGGTCCGGAAATATCAAACGGCGAACTGGTATATGCACCAAATCCTTCTTTACAAGCCTTCACCCACTGTTGCTGGTGACCTTCGGCTGCGCCTTCGACAAAGGGTTTGGTTACCTCCGGCAAAGAAATTTCCGCCATTCTAGCAGTAGGTAAAAGGGTTGGATTGCGACCAAACAATCCGGCCATGATCTTTCCCTGGCTGCCTTCCATGATGATGCCTCCATCCCACTCTGCCATCGGTTCTTCCGCCAAAAGCTCCTCGGGTCGTTTGGGAAGAATGCCACCGTCGTACCAGATCATCTCCACCGGTCCCATTTGATCCCGGGCCGGAAACTGAAGATGGATCTTCGACGAAGGAGGATAGCAGTCCGTATAAACGGCTTCTTCAAAAAAACCGGTCCAGACCCGGCCGGCACTACATTCAACCGAATCCGGATAGGTCAGTTTCAGGGCCATAAAAGGCACATCGATAAAATGACATCCCATGTCACCAAGAGCTCCGGATCCGAAATCTACCCATCCCCGCCAGTTAGCGGGCAGATAAATGGGATTAAATGCTCTCTTGGGTGCCGTACCCAGCCAAAGATTCCAATCGAGTTCGGATGGAATATCAAATTTACCGGAAGGAGTAGGAATCCCCTGGGGCCACACCGGCCGGTTCGTCCAGACATGGACCGTATGCACATCTCCAATCACTCCGTTCTGCACCCACGATTCGATAGTCCGGGTATCATCGCCACTACTTCCCTGATTGCCCATTTGCGTCACCAACTTGTATTCCCGGGCAGCTTTGGTCAGGACTCTGGCTTCATAAATATCGTGAGTAAGCGGCTTTTCGACATAAACATGCTTTCCCTGTTTCATGGCTGCCAACGTCATCACCGCATGCATATGATCAGGGGTACTGACCATAACCGCATCAATATTGCGGTCCTCCTTCTCGAGCAGATCCCGGTAATCCTTATAATAAGTGGCCTTCGACCATTTTCTCCGGGACTTCCGGGCCATTCGATCGTCTACATCACAAAGAGCTACAATATTATCGGTGCCCTTATTATATGCATTAGCCAAGTTGACCTCCGCCTTGCCACCAGCTCCGAAAGCAGCGATATTTAATTTATCACTGGGTGCGGTATATCCCTTACCTCCCAATACATGCCGGGGAACGAGATAAAAAGCCCCCACTCCGGCAGATCCTGATTTAATAAATTCCCTCCTTTTCATGGCCTTTGACGATTGTTCAGGATTAAGTTACGATAGTTCCATAAAAACTGCACTCAGGATAATCAGATAAATTGTTTCGCTAGCGTCCAAAACGCTTTTCATTTAAAATATCATCCGTATATATATGATCTCTGTGTGCATTTTTTGCGTGCCCGATTATAAGGCTTGAAAAACATAATTTAGAATTTCAGTTATATCTCATAGTAAAATAAAAAATTGATTTTTTGACCATCCCAAAGGGATGGAATCTTTATAGAACAAAGGTTTTACCGAAGACATGCGACCCCGATGGGGTCGAATAAATTGTTCATGATGCAATCTACAAACATTTGAACCCTTCGGGTTCTTGAAGGTTTCTCTTCACAATGGTCATGTAACATCAAGAAATGAGATTTTTTTCACCTCCAGTGAGGCAAACTTTTGGCGGCAAAAGTTTGACAAACCGCCAGCTGCACTTTGATCGGTCATTCTAACCCTTTCCGCGACAGCCAATAAACTCGCTTTTTACCTCAGTGCTTTTTATTTGGCTGGCCAGGTTAGGCTTATTAGGGGTGTTGACCTGATATTACGCAACTTGATGGTCCATATCTGATGCATATGAAGAAGATGGAGAACTCAAGTAAGAGTACGGGAAGCAAGGGTAGAGACGTTACATTGGACTCATGATCCTGCCAGAAAGACCATCCGTACGCCAGAAATACACGCTGCAGGTTTTATGAAAGAGAAAATTAATTGGTTTGGGCCTTCCGACTTAGCATGTTTTGGTGGGGCCCCACACCAAAGCTGGAGCGTAGAATTCTATACAGCGGAGGGCCAGCAGACGTTCTTATGAAATTTGGAAACGTTATCATTTTTTTGAAACAGTCCTTGAAATCGTTAAAGTAGCCTTATAGAATTCAGCGGAAGCTTTGGATTGTGGGTCACCAAAATATGCAGACGGCAGTTTTTGCTACTTTTTGCTGCCAAAAAGTAGAAACGACTGAGAAGCAAAGACCGCGCGCTGAAGACATTAAAACTTGAACCAGGGACTCAAGGTCGTTTAATTATCAAATCAACAAGACTCAACAAGAGGTTTCGTCCTAGTGGACCTGCTAAATAGCATATCTGATAAATTACCTATTTTCATGGTATAAAATACGATGGAAATGATTAAATCAATTTTGATAACCCTAATTTGCCTCAGCAACCTGATGATTTTTGCCCAGGGTCCTTACATCACCGTCTCTTCTGCCGGCAGGGATAATACGCACGGCCTCTTTGTTTACCGCTTAAATGGGGAAGCTCTTGAGCTGGTGGAAAAATCTGACCTGGTCAAATCCACCAGTTATCATAATTTCCATCCGGATAAACCGCTGCTATATGCGGTAGCAAGTAATAAAGTCTATGCTTTTTCTTTGGACAAATCCGGACATCTTACTTTCATTAATGAAAAAGACTCCGGAGGAAATGGTCCCTGTTATGTATCAGTCGATGAGACGGGAAAGTTTGTCTTTGTAGCCAATTATTCCGGAGCCACGGTAGCGGTATTACCCATCGATGAAGATGGCCGCCTTGGTGATGCCATTCAGAATGCCTCCCATGAGGGTTCATCCATCGATACCACCCGGCAGAAAGAAGCGCATCCTCATTTAATCCTGCCTGCACCCGGAAATAAATTTGTGGTCGTACCGGATCTGGGAATGGATCAGATTGTCATTTATAGTTTTGATGATTCCGACGGAGGTTTTTCAAAAAGTGGTTTTGGAAAATTGCTGCCCGGTAGCGGTCCCCGGCATCTGGACTTTCACCCCAATTTGCCCTTTGTATTTGTCCTGAACGAATTAAACTCCAGTGTCACAGCTTTCCATTGGGATAAAAGTGATGGTATGATGGATCAGATAGCCACCTATCCCCTACTGCCTTCCGATTTTCATGGAAACAATAAGTCGGCCGATATTCATATCACCGCCAATGGTCAATTTCTTTATGCCTCCAATCGCGGTCACGACAGCCTGACAGCTTTTAGAGTTAATAAAGACGGCACCCTCACCTTTGTAGAACGATACCCTTCCGGAGGTCAAGCTCCCCGAAATTTTTTCATCACTCCCGATGACAAACATCTTTTGGTTGCCAATCAGACCAGTGGTAACATCCTGCATTATAAGCTCGATGCCAAAACCGGAAAATTGAAAAAAATAAATGAATACACTGGTATACCGGGTGCTCAGTGTATAAAGATGAAGGGGTTTTAGGGCGTTGATTCGTAAGGGATTCCGAATTCGATGTCAGAGCTTCAGTGATTGATCTACATTTCATGCTTTAAAGTTAGAGTTTTACCTCTTTCCTACCTTTTCCAAGGTAAAGCAGTAAGGTCATTGCTCCCGAATCGGGAACAATTGGTGATTTTAACGGCTGCCTGTGTTCATCTGTGCCAACATTAGGATTCTATAAGGCCGCTTAATATCAACCTTACATGCCAACAAACTCTCTGAGCTAAGCTTCCAACAACCACCTACGACTCCGAAACCATACTTCCCTAACATTGTTGAAAAAAATTCAACATAAACTCTACATACTATAACAAGAATCAGTATATTCGTAAGGTTGATACCATAAACCAGCAGCTATGTTATCCACCGATGAAACCCTGTCCGACCTTCCTTCTTTAGACAAGACCGAATATTCCTTTTTTCTCCTGGAACAAACGAATACCGGAACCATCGCCGATGCCATGGCAGCCGATGACCATAATGGCATATCATCTTCATTGGAAGAGCTTGCAGTTCGTGCCCCGATCGCTGGCAAACAGGAGCCTACTGATATACAGCCAAACGGTAAGAACGGATTGCAAATAATCTTTCCCGGACGGCAGTTCTTTGTCCACCTGCACTATGATGGGGTAATGATTTCTTGCTTAAAAGTTAGAGCAGATCTTATACCAATCCAAACCCAATAGACTACAATGAATAAACTTTCCACAAACAACAAAATCAAATTTTTACAAAGTCATATTAATAGATGGCATCAAAGATGGCATAAGAAACATCCAGATAATATCACAGGATTTAGAATCGGAAAAAAGGTAACGGCCGGAGTAACAAGCAGGTATTATTCAATAATTTTTCAGGTCAAGAAAAAGAGAAAAGAGCAGCTACTTGAGGAGAGTTATATTATACCAAAACAATTTATCATCAAATTTCCCGATGGAAAGAAAAGAAAGATCAAAACGGATGTAGAGCAATCTGGAAGTTTCAAGTTTCAAAGAGGTATTACTAGCCAAGTAGAGAGTAGATATAGTAGGAGTTTTGGAACCGTAGGTTTATTTGTGAAAGATAACACCGACAGAGTATTTATAGTAACAAATT
>JBGTCB010000097.1:0-2025 GCA_041748995.1 Saprospiraceae bacterium
GATATGCTTCGGCTACTACAGCCCAATTATTTTCGAGGTCCTGATCAAGTACAATCGCATTCAAATTCAATTTATTCAACCCTTTAATAATGGATTTGAAAGCGATGATTGTATGAGCAAACGGTACTCCAATGTTTCTGAGGACAGTGCTGTCTGTCAGGTCCCGCTGCATACGGGAAACGGGTAGTTTTTCTGCCATATGGTTGAAAATGGAGTTAGCGATACCGAGATTTCCTTCAGCATTTTCAAAATCAATCGGATTGACTTTATGCGGCATGGTGGATGAACCTATTTCATCCGGATTGGTTTTTTGGCTAAAATAATTGATGGAAATATACATCCAGATATCCCGGCAAAAATCAATAAGGATCGTATTTATCCGCGCCATATTGTGCATCAGTGCGGCCAGCTGATCATAGTGATCGATTTGGGTAGTGTATTTTAGCCTCTTTAATCCCAGGGATTGTACAAACTGATCGGCAAAAGAAATCCAGTCTATTTCAGGATAGGTCACAACGTGTGCATTAAAATTGCCTACTGCACCTCCAAATTTGGCATAGACCGATCGTGATGATAATTCGTGAACCTGCATCTGGATCCGATCGGCAAATACGTAGAGTTCCTTGCCCAGTAAGGTAGGGGAAGCCGGCTGGCCGTGTGTCCGGGCAAGCATCGGAATGTCTTTCCACGTTCGGGCAAGACCGGTCAGGATATCCCTGACTTGATGAATCATAGGTAAATAGACTGTGTGTAAAGCTTCATGAATCGAGAGTGGTACCGCGGTGTTATTAATATCCTGGCTAGTCAATCCCAAATGAATAAACTCTGCAAAAGGTTCCAGATTTAATTCTTTAAACTTATCCTTCAGAAAATATTCTATGGCTTTTACATCATGGTTGGTTTTCGCCTCGATCAATTTGACTTTTTCTGCATCTTCCAGGGAGAAATTTTCGGCGATGCCTTTAATTGAGTCCAGTTTATCCGGAGGAAAATCCCTGAGAGCAGATAATTTCAAAGACAACAGATTGACGAAATAGTAAATTTCAACAAAAGTCCGGTACTTTATTAACGCATATTCCGAAAAGAAATCCACTAATTCACTGGTTTTGTCAGCATATCGTCCATCAATTGGAGAAATAGCTCGTAGCATATTCAAAGAATTACTTGGTGATTATTAACGTTTAATTGTTAGATAACTGGCGGATCTTCCAATAGATCACTGATCGAATTTGCCGAGACGGAGTGATAATTATTTTTTGCTTTTGCAAAAATTGATTTCGCTAACTCAGACTGACCATTTTGTAGTAGAGCCGTATATAATGGTACGAGGAATTTTCTTCGACCAACCCGGAGGAGAAAATCTTCCAGTTCTTTTTTATTATGATTTTCAAGGTATTTGCTGTTGATGGACAATTCCAACCATGCAGCCAGGATTTCAGAATTACCTGAATGGGAAAAGTTAAAGACCTCATCCAGTTTCTCATAAAAACTTACATGCAGATTGGCCGGTACATGCCTGATAAAATGCAGCCATTCGTGGGTAGTCCAGTTGGCCGTACTTGATCGGTCCAGCCTGCCAATTCTGACAAATTCCTTCACCCGGGTGTCGACAGCTTTAAATTTGTTGGACTGGATGACGGCATGACTTTCTGGTAATCCGGGCGCATAGAGCCACTCTTTGAGATCAAATTTGATTTTTAAGGAATCCAGGAGGTGATGTTTTATATAAGCTTCCCATTGCTCCGTCGAAATCGATTTGAACTCATAGTGCTGAAAGTATTTTCTCAAAAACCGGTCAAAGTTTTCTCTGCCAACTTTTTCTTCAAGAGTGCGAAGAAATAAAGCACCTTTTTCATAGGCGATGTCATTCATCCCGTCATCAGGATCGCGAACGGATAGCTGAAGTTTTAAGTGCGTATCCGGACTACTGTCACCGAGATCCTGAATGGTTCCGGTAAGGTCCTGAAAGCCCAAAAGTGCAAGCATGTCGGCATACTGCCTGCCATTAAGCTGCTCCATAATCCG
>JBGTCB010000098.1:0-6723 GCA_041748995.1 Saprospiraceae bacterium
CAACGCTATGATTGCATTCAAAGAGCTTGGTATTTATCCGGATGTGGTTCGGGAAGGGAGAGCACTTTCATCATTTTCCATATACGACCAATTGGGAAATCGCATTTCGAAAACAAGTTTCGAAGGGGACAATGGGATTGGAAATTTTACCATCCACAGGGCTAAGCTTCATGAAGTACTATTGTCAAAGATCGACCCTTCAACCATTCATCTTGGCAAACGGCTTACTAACCTCGAAAACTCCGATTTTGCTGTTAAACTGCTTTTTGAAGACGGGAGTGCGCACCATACGAACTACCTCATCGCTGCCGATGGAATCCATTCTCCGGTCCGGCAAAAACTTTTACCCGGTATCTCTCCGCGATATGCCGGTTACACCTGTTGGCGGGCAGTAATCGACGCACACACATTAAATATTGATGAAACATCGGAAACCTGGGGAGCAAATGACCGGTTTGGCATTGTGCCTTTGAAGGGGAGATTGATCTATTGGTTTGCCTGTATCAATGCTCAACCCAACGACCCTGTCCTTAGCAAGTACAAGGTCGAAGATTTATACAATCAATTTAAAAATTACCACGCACCAGTTCCAGATGTCTTGAGTTTGACTAAAGACGGCGATTTAATTCATAATGACATATCGGATATTAACCCGGTAAATCAATTCTCCTTCGGACGGAGTGTATTAATTGGTGATGCGGCTCATGCCACTACCCCCAATATGGGCCAGGGTGCTTGCCAGGCCATCGAAGATGCGGTGGTCATTAGTCAGTGCATGGCAGATCAGCCAGACTTTGAACTGGCCTTTAAAAAATTTGAAGAAATCAGAATAAAACGAACCAAATGGGTTACAGATACATCAAGCAAAATTGGACAAATCGCACAAATGGAGAATCGCCTTATAATTTACCTCCGCAATGCAGTTTTTAGGAATATGCCATCCTCTTTGGCTAAGAGGCAACTGAGAAAAATCGAAAATGTAGACTTTAAAATATCTCTCTGAATGAAATAGGGAGACACATATTATCGATAAATGCCGGCAGTACCAACGAAGTATGGTGCAACATATTAAAGGGGCACCCCTAACAATTTTCCTCGAAAATTTTTTGACCATGAACGGGGTAGAAAGAAGTGCCCTTTAGTGTGTTCTTAATCTTTTAAATGTCTATGAGGCTCTGATTTTTTAGGTATTTAATCCAAAGGAATACTGGATGCATTTAAAGCCAGCCAACCGTCAAAGTTTTGTATTTGTGGATTCAACTCGATGGAAACCGCTTCACTTCGAATGCCATTGAAATCATCATTAAAATCTCTTTTAAACTGAAACATGTTTCCTAAATCATCAGCACCAGGAAAACCAAAACTGCGATATGTATCCGGGCTTACATTGTTGTATTTGACTTTGATACCTAAAGCATCAGAAAGCCTGGCTGCCATTTCGCTTCCGTTCAACTTTTCGCCTACAATACCAATAGTTTTTCCAATTGCATTGGTGCCTTTTTTGAAAATTCCGAAAGTGCATTTTCCAATATCTTCTGCTGCTATACCAGCTAATCTTTTATCGTCCATTGGGAAAGTGATATAGTAGTTACCATCTGGACCTTTCTTGGGCCCCATTCCAAAATAGATGAAGTTTTCCCAATAAAAGGATGTTCTCAAAAAAGTTATAGGTAAACCGGCATCTGTAAATAGCTTATCGGATGCTCCCTTGCCATCGAAATGCGGAACTTTGAATTTGCCATGTAGGGTGGGCATTCTATCGTCATCTAAGGCAACCCAATTTCTGGTATCCTCCAGTGTTGACCAAACAATATGCTGCAAGTTTGCTTCTTTGGCAGCCTGTATAAAATTGGTCACCTCCAGTTGTTCTTTCTCCGCTGAAAAATGTTCCCAGAAAAAAGTCACAAAGAAAGCTCCATAAGCCCCATCTAATACTTTCTTTAAACTTTCTGCATCGTCAATATCCGCGGCTACAACTTCAGCTCCCATTTTTGCCAAAGCCCTGGCTTTTTCTGAATTGACATCTCTGGTAACTGCTCTTACCTGGAATTCAGAAGTAGTGTCAGATAAAATGGCTTTTACAAGCCCTCCACCCTGTGCACCTGTTGCACCAAATACCGTAATGATTTTAGTATTTTCCATTGTTTAATTGTTTATTATTTGCTCCAAAAGTAAAATACCATACATAAGCGTATGGAGTCAATGCAATGAAGGCCTGGATTTTGGGAATAAATGGACGAAAAAAATGGAATGAATGGAATCGCTTCAGAGTGCAGCGGGGAGCGTCAGTGTGAACTTTGTGCCTTTCTGCGATGTACTTTGAACTGAAATGTTTCCGCGGTTCATCTGCACAAATTCTTGTACCAGTACTAAACCAAGACCCGTACCGCGTTCTTTTTCTGTACCTATGGTACTTATTCGATTATGGGTAAATAAGTGGCGCAGGGTTTCATCCGGAATACCTACGCCATTGTCTTCCACAGCTATAGAAACGGTTTTACCATCTGATTTTCCCGAAACTACTATAGAGCCATTACGGCGCGTAAATTTTATGGCATTGCTCAGCAAATTTCTGAAAATTACAGATAGGGTATTTCTATCAGCCATTGCTTTCGTATCATCTTCTATAGAGATTAGAACTCCTATATTCTTTGATGTGAAGGATTCATGATAGATGGATAAACTCTCCTGCATAAAAGTACGCATCTCAATCGGTTCAAATTGACAAGAGATCTGACGTTCCTGACTCAATGACCAGTTCAGTAAATTATCCAACAGAAAATTTAATCCTTGCACCGATTGCTCTATCTTACTGCTTAATCCTTCAATTTTTGTTGAATCACCCTTGCTGGCATAGTGCTTTAGTAACTGCGTAATGCTCTGGAACGAAGTAACTGGCCCTCGCAAATCGTGACTGACAATGGAAAACAATTTATCTTTTGTCTGATTGATTTCCTCAAGTTCCTGAGTACGGGAACGGATTTTTTCCTCCATCGTATCAAAGAGCACAGCATTTTGGATAGACACTGCGATTTGAGGAGAAAGCATTTTTAAAAACCGTTCATTCTCCAATGAAAAAACACTTACTGTGGTACTTTCTGCAAGCAATACAGACACCAACTCGTTGTTGGACAACAAAGGTATCGCAATCTGACTTTGGGCATCGGGTAGCCCCGGAAGTGTCTCTTGTGTCCCATCACCCGGATAAAACGATTCCAGATAAAGGGTTTTGTGCCGAAGTCCTGTAAGATTAATTGGTATTTTCCGCTCTGCCGCCATTCCCACTATACCTTTTCCAAAAGCAACTTTACTCTCTGTTTCAGGATAACCATGGCTGGCAAAAACAGAGAGATAACTATGAGAATCATCCGGCAACAGAATCATGCAATGTTTAATGCCAAATTCCGCGTCCAGAATGCGAAGGATATTACCGAGCTTAGATTTTAAATTATCCAGCTTATGTAGTTCAGCCGAAACATTGCGGATTATGTGCAATTGCCTCTTGTATAAGGCAAGCTCTATTGCTTCCGCATTTAATTCTTCATTCATTCCAGGGTTTCGATTGAAAGGACTTCAAAAATCTCTGCTGCCTTCAAAACAAAAACACCTTCCTTGCCTTGTCTGGCGGCAATAATATCCAACTGCAACTTCATGCTTTCAAAGATTTCGCCCGAGTCTTGTGTTTCTTTGAATCTCAACAAAAGTTTACGAAGCTTGTATTCTATCGGACAAGTAATAATGATGCACATGACAGGGTTTTCCTGTATATTCTGCAGCGTCTTTTTGAAAAACTGATGTGAAATGGCAACATGGTCTTCATCTACATAAAACACCTGTGAAATGGGCGTATTATTTGGGATACCCGCTAAAGAACAGGTAACCATAGACGAAGGAACAACTCCCTGCAATGAAGGTAAGACATCTTCGGTGATGGTGTATTGAATTCCTGAACTCATCGATGTACCTCTCCCCCTGTATTTTTTTTGGGTGCCTGATCGTAGATGTGCTCAACCTTCATCAACACGGCAAATGTGGGTTCATAATAATACATATCGATTGACTTTTGCTTGTCCATCCCAAAACCCTGAAAAATATCTCCCACTACATCCATATAGAATTTCTGAGTCTCCATTTCTTCTTCGGTCCCCGGAGTGATTTGCCCAATAAACTTTCCCTTGTATTGAAAACCATCGAAATTGTACAAATTACTGGCGAGTAAGGTCATGTTTGGGTTTTCCAGAATATTGCGACGGAATTTCTCAGAAAATTTCTCTGTAAAAAAAATGCGTAGGGTATGGTCATCCTCAACCGTTACTCCGGTGCATCGGATAGCATCCGGAAAATTGTTTTTGTTGGCCGAGCCTAACCACAAGGCGAGAGGCCCTTTAAGAAATTCTCTATGGAAGGTCGATATCATTTACTTTCGTGCTATAAGTAATTTAAAGTGCTGAATAATTCTGTCTTAAAAGATTTTCCTATAGGAATTCCTTTGCCTGCAACCGTCAACGTTTGGTCAGCAATATTAATCATCTCAATAGCATCCTTTCTTACAATATACGAGCGGTGTGTTTGAATAAAATCATTATCGGAAAGTCGCTCCATCACCTCTTTAAGCCGGATATTCAGAACATGCTTTTTTAATTTAGTATGTATGGTGCAATACTTTTCATCTGATTCTACATAAAGTATATCCACAGGATTCACTTTGAACAGCGTACCATTATCTTTTATATAAAAACTTTCACTTGTAATATTTAAAGGGGGAGTAACAGGCTTTGCGCCATCTGCATGAATGAGAGCCAGTTCAATAGCTGCCTGCAAATCATGTTTTTCATAAGGTTTGGTAATAAAAGCATGAGGAGTTGTCAGCTTGGCTTTCCAAAATGTCTCTTTATCAATATGAGAAGTTACAAAGATTATGGGAGCACTACACTGATTCTTGATTCGTGCTGCTAATTCAATACCATTGATTGAATCGTTGATCTCAATATCCATTAAGATAAGATCAGGAATATCCTCTTTCACAAAAGCCAGTGCATCGGAGGCATTGTCAACAATTGCCACTATGTCATAGCCAAGTTCCTGCACTACTATTTCCAATGTTTCGGCATAGATTGGATCATCTTCAACAGCAAGTATTTTAACAGTAGACATGAGCAAATATACGATAAAACAATATTTCTTTATGATAAGGGGTACCTTTAAAAACCTCTGAAATTAGTGCATATACAATCCTATAGAGTTATGAACAAGCCTCCCAGGTGGTAAAACACTAAGATCCTGGACTTCTGATTGGTTTGAGTTTCCATGCTTCAAAGGATACCAGCTTTGCTGTACCTCCCAGGCTGGTGAATGCCATGCGGTCACCTTTCACATTTTCTTCGCGCACCTGCCGGGAAACGCAATATTTTCCTCCATTCACAAAAATTTCCACAAATTTTTTGTCGACGAAAATTTGCATGTGTAGTGTTTCGTCATTTCCCCATTCTTTTATCGGGATTTCCACTGCATCCACATTCAACAGATTTCCGTGCCAGATAATGGGTAACCCTCCCAGTCCTTCGTCATCAGAAAGCACATTGATACCGCAAAAACTGGCATTTTGTAATTGGAATTCAACATGGATCTCCAATTGATTTCCCTGAAATTCTTCCACTACCTGCAATGCTGTCATTGGTCCACTCACAGATAATTCCCGCGCGGCTAACTGAAAATATTCACTTCGCAATTGTTTTAATGTACCAACCGGTTGTTGAAGTAATTGTCCGTTTTCTAGGCTTAATTTTCGAGGAAGCGCAAAGCAGCCATTCCATACCGGATTGCTATTCTTTAAGGGTTCATTCATGTATTTAGGTAGCCACTCCCTGTCCCATCCGGGCAACCAAGATAAGAGAAATAAATTGCCCTGATCGTCTAAAATGGTTTCCTGTGCATAATAATGTCCGCTGTAATCTATAGCCCCCCCATCTTCTGGTATAAAGCGGAGGCTGTCAATATCAAATTCTCCGATAAAATAATTGACCCTGTCAATAGGTGCATCGGTGGAAGCCATGAAAATCCATTTGTCACCAAGAGGCCTGAATTCAGGTACTTCCAGATTTCTGTATTCATGTTTTGGCACGGTAAAGAGATTTCCCTTGAAATCCCATTCCGTCAGATCATCATTGGTTGCTTCAAAAATGGGAACCGGCACATAATTTTCTTCAAAGAGATCGGCGCAGGCAATTAAAAAAGTACGTTCCTGTACACTGAAAACAAAAGGATCACGCCAGAATCCATCATAAGGGGGTAAACCGGGATGCTCCAGGGTAAGCACCGGATTTTTACCTTCATGCTTCCATTCGGACAACGCATCGTCTGTAAATTGTGCCTGCCAGAATTGCATGGAGCCATCGCCTTTACCAGATGAATAGAAAGCAAGTTTTTCTCCTTCTTCTGTGATGAGGGTAGATCCCGAGCCAACGGATCGAAGGTCTAACTCAAAGGCGGGAGTGAGTCCTGTTTTCAGGTGTTCCCAATGCAATAAATCCCGGCTTCTGGCATGTGCCCAGTACCATCCTCCCGGATGATGGGCAAAAGGATAAAGGCCATAAAATATATGATACCACCCATCATAGTATATACCTCCGTTGGGATCGCCCATACAACCTGCCGGCGGAGTGAGGTGAAACGCCGGCCGCATGGAATCTCCGTCAATGTTGACAGATGCTTCCCTGATCGCCC
>JBGTCB010000099.1:0-4372 GCA_041748995.1 Saprospiraceae bacterium
GAGCCAGGTGAAATAATACCAATTTCGCATCTGGTACTCCATTTCTGTCTGTTGGGCTTCCCTCGGTCGCACCCATACCCCATCATTGTTCCAATATACCTGACCAGAAGTGATGTCGCCAATCTTCCCTTTATGAATCATAGCCATCATTTCCTTGTACTTGCTCTGATAATGTCGCTGTAAGCCAACAACTACATTGAGTTTCTTTTGCCTGGCTATTTCAGCTGTTTTAAGAACGCTACGCACACCTGCTGCATCGGTGGCTACCGGCTTCTCCATAAAGATGTGCTTATTTTTAGCAACCGCCTCGGCAAAATGAACAGGTCGGAAGGCAGGTGGTGTCGTTAAGATAATCACATCACACAAGTCAATTGCTTGCTTATAGCCATCAAATCCTACGAACTGATGTTCCGGTGGTACTGCAATACGGTTTGCATCCGCTGCCTTCATTATATTCTCGAGACTTCCTTCCAAACGATCTTTGAAAGCATCGGCCATTGCAACCAGCTTGACATTCGGTGCAGCATTTAATGCCTGAATCGCTGCCCCGGTTCCGCGACCACCACAGCCAACCACGGCTACTTTGATATCATCATTGACTAAATTATGAAATCCATAACCCGACGCTATCAGAGGAGACGCCATGAGCGCACCTGCTGCCAGTGAAGAATGTCTCATAAAGTCACGTCGCTTAAAGAAAGTTTTATCTGTCATCTTGTATTGTTTCTTAAAAAAAAAGAATAAATTCAGTTAGAGGCGATTAAGATACAAATTATCCTCCTAGTACTAAAGCCCAAAATTCATTTTGTTCTTCCAGACTTGGTTGTAGGACGGGACTTATTACCCGAAATCCCGTGAAAGGTGAATCAGTGTTCCACCAAAAGCTTTTAGGAATCTGAGGATCTCTTTTTTTCCATGCCAGCGATGATTCCAGTCTCTTTGCACTTCGAAGCTCCTTTGCCTCGCTCTTAAAAGATCCTCCTCTCACTGACCGTGGATGTAAATCGGTAGGTATGATCCAGGGATCTTTGGCTCCATCTTCGATAGTTTGGTACGCATCGGCCCGATATTGATCAAGAGTCCACTCCATGACATTACCTAAAATATCATAAAGACCCCAGAGATTCGGTTTTAACTCACCTACTTTATGGAAAGCTCCTTCACTATTAGCCTCAAACCATGCATACTTACTTAACTCTTTCTTCTTTTTTCCAAAGAAATAGGGGGTGGTGCTACCTGCACGACAGGCATATTCCCACTCTGCTTCTGTTGGTAATCGATAAAACCGACCGGTCTTTTCTGACAGCCACTTACAAAATTGCAGGGCGGCAAACTGAGTCATTCCAGCTGCAGGATATCCCGTTTTTCCCATACCAAAAACCGGATCCTCATAAGGAGCACTCGGCCGTGTTACTCCTTCTGTACGTGGCTGATTGTTTTCATCCAAATCAATATCCGGATCTCTGAATACCATAAAAATGTCATGGGTAATCTCCGTGGCACTCATATAAAAAGATGAGATTTGCACTTCCTTACGGGGCACTTCATCAGGCTGCTTCGACTTTGAATCACCCAAGACAACCTTGCCATCGGGAATACCTACCATGGTTATTTTCTGATCCGACCTCGGTATTTCCTGATCAAATGTTGTAGGTTTGTCCTGAGCTGTCAGATGATTTACAAACAAAAAAACTAATAAGACCAAAGATATTTTGGAGAGTTTAGACATTATTTACTAAGTTTTAGATCAAACATAATGGTCATATCATCATGACAGACAATTTGACCGAAGAGCGCACTGGGAGGTTCAATGTTAAAATCGGAAAACTTCAGACCATACTGCCCGGTTAATTGACCGGAACTGACACTACCTTGTGCAGATACCCGTATTTCCTTCTTCACACCAGCTAACGATAGTACTCCAAAGCTACCCACATCCCCTCCCTGAGAAACCGCCTTTTCACCTTCAAAAGTCATTTTTGGAAATTCTTCAGCAAGCAGTGCCTTGTAGATTTTAGCATTCATATCGGGTCCCCGGCCGCCTTCCATAGTCTTAACATCCATGGTCAGGCTGACCTTTGTTATTTCTCCGGTGGCATTGGTATTGATCATACCACTAAAATCAGTCACTTCCGCTTGCCAGTCCCTGAGGGTGCTGGTGCCTTCTACCCATATACGGGATCCTTCCGCCAGAGTATACGTTTCCTGACTTACAACCACCGCGATGCTCCCAAGGAAACTCAGGATCAAAAAAAGCAGTTTTATATAATTTCTTTGCCTCATGTTTCTATGTTATTCTTTTGTTTGATTTTCCGGCACTAAGTATGAAGAAAAATTATCTGATAGAAATAGTTCATTATCCCTACCAATTAACGCATTAATAACGGTTTTTCTTCTGATAATTTTTGAAGACTCATCTAGCGTAAGTATGGAAAATGCGGATGCAAGTGCATCGGCTTCCCATCCGCTGGGAGCTATCACCGTACTTCCAAAAAAATGACTTACACCCCAACCCGTCCTGGGATCAATAATATGGGCATATCGCTTTCCTCTATGTACGAAAAACTGAAAATCTGGTCCTGATGTTGCAATTGCCTGATTTTCCAGGAGTACGACTTTATCGCACCACGATACGGTTATCTTCCAACCTTTTTGATGAGGAGGTGCAGCTCCCGCTATTAAATCACCACCCAGATCTATGAGAAAGCTGTTGATCTTTTGGTTCTTCAATACCTCAGCCATATGATCTCCAATATAGCCTTTGGCTATTCCCCCAAAATCCAGCCGCATTCCTTTACTACCCAATTTTATTTGTGATGGTTTAACCAACTGGAGTTTTTCTACTCGCAAATGCCTGCGGAATTTTCGGATCCTACATCGTGGCGGGATCTCTTCTTTGCCAAGATATGTTCTCCAAAGATGAGTCAGGGCTCCTACTGCAATATTGAAACTACCTCCGGTCAGGTCATTGATATCGAGAGCCTTCGCCGTAAGGTCATACAATGGTTTGCTCACGGTTACTCCAGCACGAGCTTCTCTGTTCGCCGCCAGCAACATTACTTCACTCTCCGGATTATAGTCAGAAAAAATCATATTAAAGGAATCGAGCAGGTCAAATGCCTCCGAGATACTCCGGATCGCAAGCATGGTGTCTCTCACGTAACAAACAATAGAAACTTTTGTACCTAACGCAGGTTTTTCACGGTATACCCTGAATAAATCACCGGCTATAAGGTCACCGGTCAACAAGACCATAACCATTAATATTCCTGTGATTTTTCCTAATTTCAACATCTACAAATAATAACTAATTGTGAAGAGAAGAAAATTTATTCAACAAAGTGTGGTGTTTGGAAGTGCCTCCACCATCCTACCCCGGACAATATCAAAAAATAATGACAATAATCCGGATCCATATCCTTTTCGGATGAAATATGCTCCCCATCTGGGAATGTTCAAAAATTTAGCGGGCGATGATCCGGTAGATCAGTTAAATTTTATGGCTGATATGGGGTTTCGGGCATTCGAAGATAATGGTATGAAAGGAAGGGAAACCGCTACTCAGGAAAAAATGGCGGCAACTATGCAGGCCCGCGATATCCAAATGGGGGTCTTTGTCGCTCATGAAATCGCCTGGGACAAGCCTAATCTTGCCAATGGGGATCCGGAATTGCGGACTAAATTTCTCAAGGAAATAACCGAGAGTGTGGAAGTGGCAAAACGGGTCAATGCAAAATGGATGACCGTGGTACCTGGTCATGTTGATCTACGAATGAAAATGGGCTTTCAAACGGCTCATGTGATGGAGACACTTCGCAGGGCATGTGACATCCTCGAACCCCATGGATTGGTTATGGTACTCGAACCGTTAAACTTCCGGAATCATCCCGGTCTCTTTTTAACGGAGATACCCCAGGCTTATACCTTATGCCGCGCCGTCAATAGTCCCTCCAGTAAAATCTTATTTGACATTTATCATCAGCAAATCACGGAGGGCAACATCATACCCAACATAGATGATTCCTGGGATGAAATTGGATATTTCCAGATTGGAGACAATCCCGGACGCAAAGAACCTACTTCAGGGGAAATCAATTACAAAAACATCTTTAAACACATCCATGAAAAAGGCTTTGATGGAATTTTGGGTATGGAACATGGCAACGCTTATCCAGGCAAAGAGGGTGAAGAAAAACTCCTCAAGGCATATCAGGAAGTGGATAGCTTTTAGAGCCCTAGGAGGCTGTTGAAATACCCAACTTGCGCTGATATTTGTAAGATCACTTTTTCTGTAAAAAGAATTCAGCCGTTCTCGTCGTTTCTGACATTGTTGATCCTCAGTCAGTTACGACCCGGTATCTTCCTTCGTCTC
>JBGTCB010000100.1:0-2188 GCA_041748995.1 Saprospiraceae bacterium
ATGCTGACCGAAGCGTCAGTAGAAGCAGAACCGCACATAGCCGAAGCTACGTAAGGTCTCTGGTGATGAAGTATTGGTGCAAAAGAACAAGTTAGATGCTATACTTATTTGCGAATCGCAACACTATACAAGGCTGGAGGAGGGAGGATAGCCGTAGCTATCTGACTGACGATCAACGATGTATGGCGAAGCATATTATTAAATAAATTTTCGAAGAAAATTGATTTTACCATGAACGAGGTTAATAGAGGTGCCCTAAAGCACTTATATATGTATTGGAAATCTCATAAGGGAACCTCTAAAAACTCCTCCTTTTAAACGCAGCAATCCTCTATTTTGTACAGGTATTCAGTTCGGATTCCACATCCGCAAGCGTCTTTGATTTGAGATCCGGATGCCATTTATGGGTGATATAATTGTAAATATTGGTGATTTCCACCGGGTTTAAGGCTGGTATGGCAGGCATTGGAAACACATACTCATTGATACCCAGTCTGAGTGTGTCATTCATTCCCATACGGACGATGCAGGAAAAACGGGAATTAAATTGACCAAATTCCGGGGTATTGAGGGGAGGATACAGGCTGGCCATACCCTGACCTTCCGCCATATGACAATTGGCACAGTGCAGACTATACAATCGCTCACCCTGTTTATAAGGATTTTGATGACAGGATATCCATAGGAGGACTAGAATTCCGTACAAGGCCCGTTCAATCCATTTCATTGAAAAGCTTGCGTATGTCTTCGGCAAGTTTGTCAACGGAGTCGGGATCCGTGCCATCTGCAAAGGATCGGATGTGACCGTCCTTATCAACCAGGATCAACCGGCCACTGTGATCGAAACCACCGGGAGCGGATTCATCTTCAAATGCAATATTGAAAAACTGATTTGCGACAGAGTTAATCTCTTCTTTCTTAAGTTGCACCAGATGCCAGTTGTTGGCATTAATATTTAACTTTTCGCTGTATTTTTTCAGGACCGGGACACTGTCTTTGCGATAATCAATGGACATCGACAGAAACCGGAGGTTTTCCCGGTCACGGAACTGATCCTGAAGTCTTAACATCTGCTGCTTTACTTTGGGACAAATAGTGGGGCAGGAAGTGAAAAAAATATCTGCAACATACATCTTTCCCGCTAAGGATGAATTTGTAACCTTATTACTGTCCTGGTCAATAAACTCGAATGCAGGAATAGTATAGTAAACCATTTGTCCGTCGATTTCTTCCGAGTCACCCAGATAGGGTAGTGGCTGATTGTTTTTACCACAGGCGATCAATAAAAACAAGATCGGAATATAGGATAACTTAAATGGCATCACTTGGCGCTACAGGGTTTTCTTCCAGATATTTTGTGGCATCCTTCATACTGGTGAGCATCAATTCTTTCATGTCTTCGGCCGATGATTTTTCATTCAAAAGGAAATTCTCTTTCTCCGGATCGGGAATGGAATCCAATTTTGAAAATCCGTCCATCCAGTCCCACATAGCACTTTCAGCCCGGTTTAATTGACCGAGCACCCGGTTCGTCTCCCGCAGTTTTTCCGAATCAGGAGGTTGAACAGACCGGAGTTCTTTCAATTTATCGGTTAATTGACCCTGTAGTCTTGTCAGTTCAGACATTTTAGGCATCACTTCATCGTGAATGGCTAAAATCTCATTGTAGGTATCTCTAAGATCTTTGGGTACATTATGGGAGCCGGCATCTGATTTGTCAGATGAATTGCAGGCTATAAAAGCTATTAAAAACAGAAAATATATGGTCTTCATTCCTATTTGAAGTAATTATTAATTCAATTTGTAACAATCGGGCATCTGGCTTGTTTTCAATGCAAAGGTATCATAAAGTCGTGGTAACTGTGAGATTTTAAGTGATAAGTCCCGTGCGAAACGATGGATAGAAGAAGCATTGTTTGGTTTAGATCAGACCTTCGCCTACATGATAACGAGGCTCTGAATGAGGCTGCCCGATTTTCTGACCAGATTATTCCGGTCTACATTTTTGACCTCCGGGTCTTTTCAGGACATACTTCCTTTGGCTTCCCCAAAACGGGAATCCACCGGGCGAGATTTATATTGGAATCTGTCCGGGCCCTGCGGGATAGTTTAAGAAAGCTGGGTTCAGATCTGATCATTCGAACGGGTGTGCCGGAAGAGGAAGTCTTCCAGTTGGCTCATCAACTAA
>JBGTCB010000101.1:0-3979 GCA_041748995.1 Saprospiraceae bacterium
GGCCTCAGGAAAGCGGAAGTGGAATCACCGCAAGGCCAAAACTATTGGGTAGTAGGCCTATCATATGCAATTTGATACTGCGAAGGATTTTGAGGAAGTCGTCTTAAACGAGACGAAGGTTGACATATTGATGAGTATAGCTTAACTTAGGGACGAATGGTAAAACTGAAGGTAAACTTCAGACGCGGTCCGTACAAGTGTTCAATCTTTCGGAAATCCTGAAACAAACACTTGTGCGGATTTTTTATGTGATCCGTGGTTATATTTATGATATCAATTAGATCAAACCATGACCGAAGACATTGAAAAATCATGTAATCTGATTTTCTTAGACCTTAAAAAAACTTTCACCGACCCAAAAATCAGAATTCAAAAGGAGAATGACACCACCATTACAATTAGAATAGGTGGTATGATTAGATTAAAATTGATGGATGACCATGGTGATTGGTATATGATATCCAATGATCTCGTTTTACCTTATACCGGCCATTTATTCGAAAAATTGTTTCTTACTAAATCTATTAGGCACTTGAGAGATCAGATGGTTAATTATCTAAAAAGTCAATTTAAGTCAATTTGATATTCATCCGGTACATCTTCATATTGCGTAAGTCGATCAATTACTTCATCTTGAGGGCACCTCTATTTACCTCTGAATGCGTAAAAATTTAATAAGATGCAAGCCAGACAAGGCTGGAGGAAGGAAGATAGCCATAGCTATCTGACTGACCTGTCTGCCATGGCCTGCCAGGCAGGCGATCAACGAAGTATGGCGCTGCATATTATTAAATAAATTTTCGAAGAAAATTGTTTTTACCATGAACGGGGTTGATAGTGGTGCCCTTGAGATAGATTTCTCAATCCGAAATTTGAACAGCCTCCCTGCTTCCGCTTCCCTTCTTTTATTATTTTTGCCACCCTATTTTACATCTGATGGTTAAACAACGTTCAAAAGCCTTTCGACATCCCTATGATTATAATCCCGCTTATCAGAAGCGGATAGCTTACTTCAGTATGGAGTTTGGTATCAACCAGGCTTTAAAGATCTTTTCCGGAGGCCTTGGATTTCTGGCAGGATCTCACATGCGGAGTGCCTATGATCTCAGGCAAAACATGATTGGGATCGGCATCTTGTGGAAGTATGGGTATTATGATCAGGAGAGGAAGCGTGATCAGGGTATGGATGTCCTTTTTATGGAAAGGAATTACAATTTTCTTGCAGATCCGGGATTGGTCTTTGACATCTCGGTAGACAAGCATCCGGTCAAAGTAAAAGCCTGGTACCTGGCCCCGGAGATTTTTGGCACTGTGCCGATGTATTTTCTTTCGACAGACCTTCCCGAAAATGATTACCTGGCCCAGACCATTTGCCATCGCTTATATGATTCGGATCTGGCAGCGAAAATCGCCCAGTATATTCTCCTGGGACAAGGTGGCTGTAAGCTCTTAGAGCTCCTCAATTATCAACCGGATAGGATCCATTTAAATGAAGCACATGGGTTACCAGCCATGTTTTACGAATATTACAAACATCGCAGCGTTCAAAAATTGCGAGAATTGTTTGTCTTTACCACCCATACTCCGGTTGAAGCTGGCAATGAAGTCCATAACATGTCGTTTCTTAAGAAAATGGGGTTTTTTCATGATAGCCCGATCGAAGAAATACATAATATTACTCATGAAAATGGAGACTCCTTCAACTTAACTCTGGGTGCCCTGCGTCTTTCCGGAAAGGCAAATGGAGTTTCGAAATTGCATGGGGAGATAGCCAGACGTATGTGGAACCGCTTTGATTCGATTTGTGAGATCGATCATATTACGAACGCACAACATGCTGGGTACTGGACCGATGAGGCTCTCAAAATGCATCTGATCACAGGCGATGTAAACGCTTTGACCGATAGAAAAAAAGCCTTGAAGAAGTTGTTATTTTTAGAGGTAGCTGACCAGACAGGAAAGATTTTCGATGAAAATGTACTCACTATAGTCTGGGCAAGAAGATTTGCCCCTTATAAGAGGGCAGATCTGTTAACCGGGGATTTCGATAGATTTCGTCAAATCATTCATGACCTGGACATGCCCATCCAGATTATTTGGGCCGGTAAGCCGTATCCTATGGATTATATGTCTATTTCGGTGTTTAATAAATTGGTCGAGATTTGTAAGCCGTTGAAAAACGCGGCAGTTTTGGTTCATTATGAAATGGCACTGTCCAAATTATTAAAGCAAGGTGCCGATATTTGGTTGAACACCCCCAGGGTTACAAGGGAGGCGTCGGGGACCAGTGGAATGACTGCCGCCATGAATGCCGCCATTAATTTTACGACAAACGATGGCTGGATACCAGAATTTGGTAAACACAAGCACAATGCTTTTGTGTTGCCGGTTGCAGACTTAGATCAGAGTGTTGAAATTCAGGACGAACAGGACCTGATGAATACCTACAGGATTTTAAATGAAGACATAAAACCCATATACTATCACAGGAAAAATGAGTGGATTGAAATTGTGCAGAATAGTATGAAAGAAGTAGTACCATTTTTTGACTCCACCCGGATGGCCCACGAGTACTATCAGAAACTTTACTAGCTTGTTGAACCACCAGTCTGCTTATGCGTTTAATCGAACCAATATCTGCAGGGACCTTAGCCGAAAAAACAGGAGCGAGAATTATTGGTGATCCGGAAATTTGGATACATGGCATCAATGAAATCCACAAAGTAATACCGGGGGATCTCACTTTTGTCGATATTGAAAAATACTACCACAAAAGTCTGAGCTCAGCTGCAAGTGTTATCCTGATCAATAAAGCCGTCGATTGTCCTCCCGGAAAGGTCTTACTCCTGGTCGATGAACCCTTTAAGGTTTATAATGACCTGGTTTTACATTATCAGCCATTTACTCCATTAACCGGGATGATATCGAAATCGGCCAGAATCGATCCGACAGCAATCATCGAACCACAGGTGGTGATTGGCCATAATGTTTCAGTCGGTCCCAACACTTATATCCAGTCAAACTGTTACCTGGGCAGTCATACAACGATCGGAGCACGGGTCATCATTCAGGCGGGTACTATCATAGGAACCGATGCTTTTTACTTCAAGCAACACAAGGATAGATATGAAAAATGGCATAGTGTGGGCGAGGTGATTATTGAAGACGATGTCTTTATCGGTGCAGGATGTACCATTAATAAAGGTGTTTCAGGAGCTACGATCATTGGAAGTGGCTGCAAATTGGATTCTCAGGTACATATTGGACATGGCGTGGTTTTGGGAAAAAATTGTTTGCTTGCCGGTCAGGTAGGAGTGGGAGGTAAGACGATCGTCGGTGATGGGGTCAAAGTATATGGTCAGGCTGGTATTGCCAATAATGTAACCATTGGTGAAGGTGCTATTATTCTGGCTAAGTCGGGAGTGTTGCGTAGTTTGGAGGGAGGGAAAAGCTACTTCGGAATGCCGGCTGAAGAAGCCCGTCAAAAATTCATGCAAATTGTCGCGGTTAAAAATTTAATTAAAAAGTAATTGATTGATTTGGCAGGTACCGCTTGAATTGACTATAACAGATGAAACAAGGATTGGAAATTCAGGTATATGGTAAGGTGCAAGGTGTCTGGTACCGGGGCAGTACTCAACATAAGGCTCACTCACTAAATATTGTTGGTTGGGTCCGAAATGAAAAAGATGGCAGTGTTTTACTCCGGGCTTTCGGTGATGAAAGTGATCTAAAGACATTAGCAGAGTGGTGTAAAGAAGGTTCTACTCACGCGCAGGTCGAAGCAGTTGAGATCAGGAGTATTCCCTGGGAAGAGCATGACTCCTTCATTATCCAACGACGCTGAAGTACATTTTTGACAGAGGTGTCCCAATTAAGACGATGGTCTACAATATGAATGACACATGATTTCTAAAACACAAACGGTAGAATTTGTCAATCAGGAGGGTCACATGCTGACCGCCAAACTGGAATTTCC
>JBGTCB010000102.1:0-4916 GCA_041748995.1 Saprospiraceae bacterium
GGAGACCCAAAAAGTGTCATGCATTTCAATGGTGATAAGCAGGAGGGTAAAACCATCATGTATTACTCAGGAGGCCGGGTACAAGAAATCCAATACTATAAAGATGATCTGAGACACGGCGGGGATACCACTTTTCATGAAGGCGGCACGATTCAGATGACAATGGAGTATCTGAATGGGAAAAAAAATGGAAACATGCGCACCTGGGATACCGTCGGACAAATGGTGTTAAATGCTCTTTTTGAAAACGACAGCCTGGTGGAGGTCAATAGTCAACCGGTGATTCGTGAAAACAAATAAGTTCGATTATTAACCGAACTTGTAAGCTAACCAGTAGAAATAAATTGCTGGATTAGCTCTGATGAATAACTCAAAACAAATGAAACTGCAAACCAAATTTAAACTTGTATTCCTGCTCTTTCTGACAACCTGCACCCTGGTCCGGTCGCAAGATGACACCACCATGGTCATGACAGAGATGCCGGGAAAAGAAAGAATCAAAGCCCACGTTGGATTAATGCAGATGATTTTCTCGATCCGGGAAGAAAGGGTCAGGGACATATCTCTTTATGATTATTACACCCTGGGTCTTCCTGTCGGTATTACCTTTCCGACTGGAGGTCGTCTGCTTTTTGACATGGAAATGGTGACATTCATTAAGCCATATTTTGGCAATCCTACCCGGCCGGTCGAATTCGAGTTATTGATGCACCCTGGATTTCTTGTCAGACTGGGAGGAGGTTTTTCTTTCGGCTTACGAGCCGCCGTAGAAATCAATCAGGGTAATTATGGCTTCACGCCTCTGCTTAATAAATCCTTCCCTCTAAAGAATGGCAATGCTTTTTTTATAGAATTGATTTTACCCGGCAGGTTCGAACCGGAAAAAACCGGAACCTATACCCAGGAACTGGGTATCCATGCCGGTTTTGCTTTCTAGCAGGTAGCTGAAATACTCAGGTTCTTACTGCCGTAATTCGTCGTCACCTGCATGGTGAGATATACTATTCATTAAATCCAGCTGGTGGAAACTCAGCATAAAAGAAAATCGAGATGTTTCTGAATATTTCGATGTATCACCCAAATGTTACTCGCTCTATAATTGTATCCCGAAGCCGGGCAGCACCCCGTAGCTGTTTTCGACCTTTCCCAAAAAATTCACCCGGAGCCTTAGAAGCCACCATCCGGCCCGCCCTACCAACACCGGGTGTATTGAGAAAATTTTGCCCCGGGCGTCGGTGAAGATAGAGTAAAATGATTAGAAGACACATGGCAGCGAAGCGCAGACCCTTACAAGCGAGGATTAATTGCAGACTCTGCGCCAGCGGTAAAAATAATTAATGCGTTTAGGCGTGACAAATTACTTGTTGATCTTCTGAAAGGACTTACCTTGTTCCCTATTCAACATACTTAAATAAAACATCTTCACGAAAAGCATAAAAAACAATGGAAACAAAAATGAAAATGTTTACGGTAGGGATTCTCTTATGTATGGCTCAGGCCGTCACTGCACAGGCAGGTACCAATGCATTATTAGAATTGGAAAGCACTGATAAAGGACTTTTGCTTCCCCGGTTAAACGATACCAGCAGCGTAAGCAACCCTTCCTCCGGGCTGTTGATTTACAATAACAATACGCAATCTCCCGCCTATTATAATGGTAGCGGCTGGAATACCCTGGCCATTGCCAATCAAATACCACCAGTAAACAGTGGCGATTCCATAACTTACACACTTACCGGTCTTGGCAATTATTTTATCGATGGCACTTATCCGATGTCTGCCGTTTCAACAGGAGGTTCAGCCGCCCACTCACCAGGAGGCCCTCCTCCAACATCAGGTAATTGGAGTGATTTAAACTTAAGCAAACCGAGAGATATCAATTCTGTACCCTTTTTAAATGCTTTGGCAGACATTTCTTCAAAAGGAATGATTGAAATGATGATATTCGAATCCGGAGCATCCACCCCGTATTATTCAATAAAACTTACCGACTTCTATGTCACCAGCGTAAGTTTGGGTACGAGTACTATTAATTCCGGGCTATCTGAGAATATTTCCCTGTTAGGTAACACACTTGGGTTTAAAGATTGGGTAAATAACATTAGTTTTTCAATTAATTTAGACACAGGAATCATTGGTACCTATTAACTTGCCGTGAGTAAAACCCGAATACGGGACACGCCTGTTGGAAAACCTTTCCAAAGACCTGCATCCTTTGCACGGCAGGGAACAAGGCAGTCTTTAGGAGTTCTTAAACCGCCTGCCTCCCAGTGGTCCTTCCCATTAATTGTTGGTGATAATTTTTTTATATCTTTTTGGGTACAACTGTTAATTACTGATTAATTCTGACCAGTACCTTATGAAAAAATTGACCGATACCCTCTTCTGGACTGCACTTTATACCGGTATGATCCTGCCATTCCTGGGATGTCAGGAGACCTCAGTTAAAACTGCTTCAACTGCAAGTCAAAGGGAATCTCTGGTCCGACCCAACATCCTCTGGTTAGTTGCGGAAGATATGAGTGCCTATCTCCCCCCTTTTGGTGACTCCACCATTGAGACTCCCAATATAAGCCGTCTTGCGGCAGAGGGAGTGATCTACACCCATCTTTTTTCCCCTTCCGGGGTATGTGCCCCCAGCCGGGCAGCCATTGCGACCGGAATGTATCCATCCGCGATTGGAGCCAATCATATGCGCACCAATTCTTACACTGAGGTGACCGGATTACCACCGTATGAAGCGATACCTCCTGCACAGGCAAGGATGTTGAGCGAGATACTGAGAATGGACGGCTATTATTGTACAAACAATTCGAAGCAGGATTATCAATTCAAAGCACCTGTTACCGCCTGGGATGAAAGTAGCCACTTCGCCCATTGGCGAAACCGGGAGCCAGATCAACCTTTCTTCTCCATATTTAATTTTACTGTCACCCATGAATCCGGCCTTTTTGAACCCTATGGTTTTCGAAAAATGGAAGAAAGGCACTATAGTGCGGGAGATACATCCTTCGCTTCCAGTCAATGGATGGACAGAACTCCGGAGTCTGAAACACCGGTTCATGTTTCAAAAGATTTGGAATTTACAATTCCACCCTATCTCCCCGATACTGAAATTGTAAGACGGGATCTGTGGAAAATGTACAACAATATTGCCGAAATGGACCTCCAGATTGGTGCCATTCTCGACCAACTAAGACAAGATGGTTTAATGGAAAATACCATCATATTTTTTTATGCAGACCATGGTGGACCGTTGCCAAGACAAAAAAGGCTAATATATGATTCCGGATTAAATGCACCGATGATTATTCGATTTCCTAATCAACAAAATGCCGGTACCAGTGATGAGCAGTTGATTAGTTTTATTGATTTTGCTCCCACTATATTTTCCTTAGCTGGTATCCAGCCTCCAGATTATTTACAGGGACAAGCCTTTTTAGGACTATTTAAAGCTAAAAAACCGCGCCAATACATACATGCCGCAGCTGACCGGTTTGACGGATTTACCGATGCAATTAGAGCAGTTCGTGATGAGCGATTTAAATACATCAGGAATTACCGGCCAGAACAGGGATATTATTTACCGATCACTTATCGGGAACAAATTCCAACCATGCAGGAATTATTGGAACTACGTAAAAAAGGCCAATTGAACGAAATTCAGGAACAGTGGTTTCGAAAGGAAAAACCACGGGAAGAATTATTTGATTGTCAAAACGATCCTCATGAGTTGGTGAATATTGCAGATGATCCGGAATATAAAAACAAATTGACCGAGTTAAGCAATGAAATGGATCGCTGGCTTCAGGAGATCGGTGACCAACCAAACCTTCCGGAAGGTGACCTCGTAGCGCATCTATGGAGCGGTGATAGTGAACAACCGGTTACCCGGGATCCAATCATAAAATACACTTCGGAAAAAATAGTGATCGCTTGTACAACCGATGGAGCCTCGATTGGTTATAAAATTATTCAAGACGGTATCGAACCGAAAAGCTGGTCTGTTTATACAGAGCCCTTTCAGGTACCCAGCGGAAGCGAGGTTATTGCACAGGCACATCGAATCGGGTTTAAAGCATCGGAAATCATCCGGTTTCAGTAGCTCAAAATTGTTTTACTTCTAAGTCATTGCGGCTGTAATTTCTTTTGATTAAAATTTAATTTACGTCACATGTGTCCAGGATAAATAGTTATTAAAAAATAGGTACTCAGAGTCAAGGAATTAGATCTCCAATAAGCATGTGCACATGGTCGGGCATTCCGTTTATAGCAACCAGTTTGTGTTTATTGGCTTGTGCAATGCCGGTGATGCATTTAGGTGCAAATACAAATTGCAGATGAACTTGTGTGTAGCTGTTTGCCATGTGTTACATCCCTACGGGATTCTTTGTTTGTACGATTTGATTATTACCGATATTGCATCCCTACGGGATTCATATTTTAGTTAATCCCCATATTTTTCAGTAGATAAATAGCTAGAAATGCCGTTAGGCATGCCATATCGGTAATCCAGCAATGAAACACTCAGTCAAATGCCGTAGGCATGATACCTACTCTGGCTCATCAAAAATGTATTTTTCATCTTAATCCACTTCAAATCTATCCAGAAACAATTGATACCCTTCCAAAAATGTTTGCTTCCTGTGATGTTCCTTTTGATTTTCGATATACCATTATCACATCCGGCAATTGCGATTTTGAATACGAAAACGCACTATTGCCCGATTGCCTTCAAAACGACCTCTGCAGTATTTGTCAGCATTTATCCATAAGATGAGCCGGCTTTTACACTTGCATCAAATCGGCCATGGATTGTGTTGGTCTGAAACCAATACCCATGTGCACATGGTTGGGCATTCCGTTTATAGCAACCAGTTTGTGTTTATTGACTTGTGCAATGCCGGTGATGTATT
>JBGTCB010000103.1:0-2559 GCA_041748995.1 Saprospiraceae bacterium
TATTATCGCACTCTATAGTGATGGCACCTATGTACTGTATCAACCCGATCCGGTGCTTAAAATCGAAATCAATCAGCTAATCCACGTGTCGAAACTTATTGAGGACACCATTGTCACTGCGGTTCACTATGATGGAGAAAAAGATACGACTATGATCAAACGATTTAAAATTGAAACCTCAACTCTCAATGAAAAAATGTTCTTTATCAAAGAACACAATAAATCTAAATTACTCTATGCCACGACAAAACCCGGAATCGAAATAGAGTACTACTTAACCGTGAAAAATACCAAAGAATTTTGGAGGGTTCACCTTGATGATTTTATCGATGTAAAAGGCTGGAAGGCCATTGGCAATCGACTATGCAACAAAATGATCAAGGGTATTCGTGAGATTCATGAAACACCTGCAAAACCAAAAGATACGGATGCTGACCATTCCGCCGGTTTCAAACCTGGTGACACCATCGAGTTGGATTTCTAATCTATTGGTGTATAATACCCAATTCTATTTTTTGATAAATTTCAAATGGGCCACTCCTTCCGGTGTTGCAATTTGCAGGAGATAGATTCCGGCAATCAGGCGTTCAAGATCCATCGATTGTAAATCCGAAAGATGAAATTTTTCTTGTTGTATAACAGTTCCTCCAAGGCTGTATATTCTGGCTATGGCATCTCCGGAATACTGTCTTTCATTATGGATATATAAGATGTTCTGCACTGGATTAGGATACGCTGTAAAGCCTCTCAACTGATGATCATGAGTAGCCACTATCTCCGTATAAACTTTGATCGGTACCGTTAAAGGACCAATCCAACCACCCTGACCATCAATTACTGTAACGGTAAAACTATCCGGCAAGCTATCCAGCCCAGTATGCTGATAGAGAACATTTCCCTGGTTTAGATCTAATTGGGAAAACTGACTCCCTACCAATAGAACATCTCCATTTAATTGCAGGAGACCCTTAGCGGGAATGGTTACAAGTGTAAATAACAGATTTTCCGGTCCGGATATAGAATGGATGAGCTCGACCACCTGATCATCAAGCACGGTTTCACCGGCATATTGGGCTGACAAGGTATCGAGAGTTGATACTGTAGGTGGAATGGGAGTTAAAGTTCCACAGAGTTCCAAACTCCAACTATCAATACGGCCCCCGCTTCCGATAACAGAATCTGCTACGATCAAACTCCACACTCCTTCGATCTCTTCCTCTTCGAATATAGATAATGATTCCATCGGTTGAAAACTCTGACCATTGAAGACTGCCTGACAGTCAAAGGGTAACAGTGATTGATCGTCAAAACCGAGGGTGAATGTCTTGTTGGTAAAGCCACATTGCTTTCTTATTAAAGTCGCGGTTGTTCCCGAGGGAGATTGAAGAGAAAATATCAGATCGCCAAAAGAATCATGAAATCCGCGGATAGATGTGATATTTACATCACTAAGTGTGCCGGTGTTCATTACTGTGATATCAGATTTCACAACAACGATACCACTTTGACTTAAAACCTTTGGAAGGTCGGAAGCTGAAAACTCTTCACAGCTCAAATTAATGGTATGAAATGCCGAAGTATGAGTAAAAGCTCCTTGCCCACAGGAATTCTCCGGTCTTACCCGCCAGTAATATAATGTGTTTTCGTCCAGTAGGGTGTCTAAAACTATGGTGGTGATCATTTGTGTTTCAGCGACAATTTTCTGATCAAAAGCCGGTGATTTCGAGACCTCCAGTATATACTTATCAGCATTGGTGCTGCCCTCCCAGGAAAAAGTCGGACGTGTGCTAACGGACGAGAGGCCCTGTGATGGTTCCCGCAAGCTCAATGAACTAAAATCGCTGGATAGAGTTTTTACCTGCACCGAACGGGTAATGGTATCACCCAGGGCAGAGGTGAAATCAAAGGATAAGGTATAGTCGTCAGCGGTAACCACCTGGAAAAAATCCAATAGAATCACGAGATCATCGCCGGGAAAAAATCCATTACCACTTATAACCGTAACATCTGATGGTAGTTCTGCATTTACCAAATAAAAGCTGTCCTGAAAATTACCCGTCGCAAATGATTCTAGAGTCAGCGCAACTGTAGATGGAAGACAGGTAGTTTGAACATGTGGCACCAAATCGATGGCAAAGCCTGCCTCGTTAGACTTACTGATAACCAGGACACTGTCATTGATGTCAAAAAAAATATTGTCAGCTGCCTCAACCATAATCCTCGCAGATTCGGTCGCCACGTCCGGAATCAGCACAAACTCGCTTCCATCATTGACTGTGTTGGTAATCAATGGATAGTTATATGTCTGACCACTATCAACAGAAAGCAGGATGTTAACTGCCTGACAATTGACCGGAAAAAGATTCGTCCGGGCTACATCCCATTTGATCTCGATATATGAGCCCGAGGAGAGACTGTCCGGGAGCAGCGAATCAATCACAGTGAAAGGTCCGGCCTGCTGGGTTGCCCTGAAGCTCAACTGATCCCAGCCAATACCACCACCGGCAACAACATGATCCCGTACCGTCGCTCTGAAAGTTAGCCTCCGGTCATAGGTTG